>JAZUFS010000111.1:0-18378 GCA_045640805.1 Treponemataceae bacterium | reverse complement strand
GTTTCATTCCTTCAATGTATACAATCATATTCTGAGAAATACCTGATTCAAGGGCAAGTTCCAGCTGTGTCATATGATGTCTTTCTCTTTCTTTTCGTAAACGATTCACAACAAATCGTTCCTGCTCTGTTATGGTCATACAATTATTTTTTATGAAAAATAGTGGTTTTTACAAATAAATATTGTGTACCGAAATATGAAATCTAGTGTATTATATAAGTAAATAAGGTATTCCTTAAAAAGGAAAAAGTATTGAGGAGATTATGTTTATGAAAAAATTACTGCTTTTATTGCTGCTTCTTGCAGCTTCACTTGTATTCGTATCCTGTCCGCACCCGGATTCCCCGGCTGCTCCGGAGCCGGAACCGGAACCAGAGCCGGTATTTGTTCCACCGCTTAATATTACGACCTTAAGACAGTTTGAACATTTTGTCCAGGGAGTCTGGAAAAGTACATCTGATGAGTCAAAATATATTGTTATTGCACCCGAATTTTACATAAATCCTGATGGTAGTACAATGCATGGTTTGGGAACTGCTTCTCATTGGTATTGGTGGAGCGATTATGAGGAAAATCCGATAACATCAATTGACCCGGAAATACTTTTTAAGGGTGAGGACTGGATAACTTTTGACCCATATAGGGTAAGATTCTTCGGTAAACCAGCAGAAGGATATCCGTTTAGGGAATATGGTGACGGCTACTGTTATTATCTTCAAGGTTATAAAATTGATGGCTGGTGGTACAAGGTTTCTGATGACTGGAATTATGATCCTGATGCCGCTTCCGGCGGCAACTCCGGTTCTGGAAGCGGTTCCGGTACGGGGACAGGCGGCGGTTCCGGCGGGTCGCTTACTGACTACATCGGTTCCTACAGTTTTACGACGGCTTCCGGAAGCCAGACGAACGGTTACATCACCGTTTCAGACGGTTCCTGGAGTTATGTAAGCTCAAAGGCAGGCAGTTCGTTCACTGCTGAAACGGCAGAATCTGACGGCAGCAGTATTACGCTTTATTATTCCATGCCCTATGCAGGCACCCTTTCAGAAAAGTTCACCGTCACCATGAACGGTTCCAGTGCCTCCTGGCACTGTACGGAATCAAACGGCTTTGCCGCGCTGCAGTCAGTCATCTTCTCGTCACTGTTCGGCGTCATCGGTACGGACATGACGTTTGATTACTCCGAATAACAGTTTCTTCTTAAGTCATCAGTCAGGCCGGGTGTATACGCACCCGGCTTTTTGTGGGGTTTTTATGGATGACAGGGAATATCTTGAGCATAACCTTCCGGAGTTTCTTGATGAATCATTAATTCATGAAAGTCCTATGAAGGGGCGAACGGAAACAAAATCTGTTTAAGTATTGATGATGAATATTGCCTGAACTTTTATAAAAAGGTTTGAACGTATCATCGGTTGTAATATGACATGGTTTGGAGCCGGGAGGGCTTATAAAGTTTTTGGAAAATATTTTTGATTTCATTTATTCTGATTTTTTCCGGAATTATGGTTTTTATTTTGATGTTTTGGCTCGGTTTTATTTCTCTTGACAAATATGCACTTAAGTTCATATTATAACAGTATGTGGGATGTAGAATCATCAGAAGAATACGATGAATGGTTTTCAGGTCTTGATGATTCCTCAAAAGAGGCTGTTAGAAGGGTAAGGACCAGACAAAGTTTTACAAGGATTTGATATCTGCTGCAGAATCAATTGTTGAAAGGCACGAGAAAGAGTTGGAGGATTAGAAATGAAAGACGCAATCAAGATGATGGAATCACAGATGTCCGAGGAAGCAGTCAGAAGAGCTCATATGAAAGCAGAGCAGGAAATCCTTTCAATCCGTCTTGCACAGCTTCGGGAAGAAAAGGATATCAAACAGTCTGAAATGGTCAATTTTACGCAGACTTCTGTTTCCAAGATAGAGAAGAGAAAGGATATGAAGATTTCAACATTGATTGATTATCTGGACAGTCTTGGAATGGGCTTAGAGATTATTACGTACCCGAAAGTTCCGCTCTCAGAAGCCAAGGGAAAAGTGCTTCTTAAGGTATAAAGCCGGCCGTTTTTTCCAGAGGAGTTGACTTTTTACTTTCCCTGAAAAATTAGCAAAAATATAATTTGTTGTAATATAAAAAAATGCGACACGTTTGTGTCGCATTTTAGCAGCCAACTTCCGGACTTGAACCGAATACCTGCTCGTTACGAGGGAGCTGCTCTACCTGGTGAGCTAAGTTGGCGTAACTGTTGCTTAGAATAACAAAAAAGAAGGCGGCCGTCAACATGAACGGTCGCCTGCCTTTTTCAGAAACTGAGCATCAGCCCTGACGCTGTGCCTTCTTCTGATCTACCATACGCTTCATGTCGACGATGTTGTTGACGATCAGGTAACTGTCGTACACTTCAATCTTGTGCTTTTCAGTGAACTTGTTCAACTCGTCGCGGACAACTTCAATCGGCAGTCCTGCCCAGTGAGAAACATCGCCGGCGGTAAGATTGAAGCGGCGTGAACGTTCTGCCGGATTAGATACCGGGTTCATCTCATCGAACATGAGGAATACGTCGCCGATACGTGCCTGCGGGTCCTGGATTACGAGAATCTGCAGACGGCGTTTCTGGTCGTAAATGCGCTTACAGAACAGTTTGAGCAGGATAAGGGCCAGCTGCGGGTTGCCTGTCATGAGGACTTCGAAGTTTGCCTTATTGAACTCAAGACACTGTACGGTACCGCTTGCGACACATGTTGCTGAACGTGGTGTATTTTCAAGAATAGCCATTTCACCGAAGAACTCGGATGGCATAAGGATATCAAGATTCTTGTTCTGATCCTTTACAGTCTTTACGAGCTGTACCTGACCAGACTGAATGAGGTAGAAGCAGTCGCCCGGTTCAAACTCTGAGATGATGACGGAACCCGGTTCATATGTCTTCTGGAAGCGCTGGAATGCCGGCAGTGAGAACTGCTTGAGGGCAGCTGCCGAAGCAGTATTCTGTATGACAGGTTCTGCTGCTGCGCTACCTCCGCGTGAAGCCATAAGGTCGGCACGCTTCTTTGCTTCCTGGTAGAGTTTTGCAACATCATTCTTGTTCGGTGCTTCTGGGAAGCGCTGCAGGAACTTCAGACATACATCACAGCATGATTTATATGCTTCATCATTGAAGAATGCCTGGGCTACAGACTGCATGCCTGTAAACTGATTGACATTTGCATTGCTCTTAAGGATTGATTCAATTTTCTTGTGGACGGCGCGGAGCTGATTTGAGAAAACGCGGAGCATCTTCATGATAATCATCTTGTTGCTGCTGAAGAGCTGTTCAAACTCCTGCACGCTCATGCTGATTGTCATTGTGTCCGCAAGAACTGTCGCTGTCTCTTCACGGGGGAAGTGACCGAATGCAGATTTTACACCGAAGAACTCGCCTTCGCGAACCTGCTCTGTTACTTTGGCGCCTGTTTCGATGTCAACACTGGAAAGGACAATAACACCTTTCTGAAGGATGAAAATGCGCTCATCCTTATCACCAGCGAAATAAATTATAGAACCTTTTGCATACGGAATTGCACGTGGCATCGAAAAACCTCTACAAACAGATACTGTATACCAGAGGAGAAAAGTCCTCAATTACTAATGATACCATAATTTTTAAAAATATGCTATTGTTTTTTCATGATTGATCTGCATACCCATTCATCCGCATCGGATGGTCTTTTTTCTCCATCAGAACTGGTCTCATACGCAGAGAAAAAGGGACTGTCAGTTTTGGCCCTTACCGATCACGATACCGTTGCGGGACTTGCTGAAGCTGAAAAACAGGCAGAAAAATCAGGCATTACATTCATAAACGGCATAGAGTTGAATATCGAACGGTCTCGCGGCGAATTCCATCTGCTCGGATACGGCATTCCCACTTCATCCGTTGATTCTGCGGGCATCAGTACGGGGCCTCTTGAGACAATCATTGAAAACCTGCAAAAGGGACGTGTAGAACGTAACAGGACAATCATTCAGAAGATGAAGGATGATGGCTTTCCTGTCTCATATGAAGAAATTGTTGAAAAGAATGGCGGTGATTCCGGCGGATGTATTGGTCGACCGCATATTGCGGCATATCTTGTTGAAAAGAAACTTTGCCGCACAAGACAGCAGGCGTTCGATAAATTCCTGGGAGCAGGACGCCCGTATTATGTTGACAGGACGGCAGCCGCACTTTCTGACGCCGTTTCAGCAATCAGGGCTGCGGGCGGAATTCCTGTCATAGCACATCCCTTGTCGCTGTACGTTTCCTGGAGCAAGATGGAAGGCACGCTTCGTGAAGTTGCAGATGCGGGCGTCATGGGCCTTGAGGCATGGCACCCTGGAGTCCGTGTCGGTGAGGCTGAACGCCTTGAAGTACTTGCCCGTACGCTTGGGCTTTTTGTTACTGCAGGAAGCGATTTCCATGGTGAAAAAGTCAGGGCTGACCGCCGCATAGGTCACACCGCAGGACTGCTCAAGATTGAAGACCGTTTCTGGACGGATGAGCTGAAGCCCGCCCTTGATGCACTTTTTTAAAGAATTTCTCACTTTTTCTGAAAAAAAGGCATATCCCCCTGCCATAAAGATATGCAGAGGTATTTATGCGTATCATCAGTTTTTCTCCTTTCGGCTACGAGGGAGCCATCGTTACTGTAGAAGTTGATCTGCGCCGCGGCATTCCCGCCGTTGATCTTGTCGGCCTGGCAGATAACGCAGTGAAAGAAGCCCGCGAACGAATGCGTGCGGCCATCAGGAATTCCGGTTTTGATTTTCCGCCTGAGCGTGTGCTCATCAGTCTGTCGCCGGCCGACGTAAAAAAAGAAGGTGCCGGTTTTGACCTGGCGATTGCCCTGAGTGTTCTTTCTGCCAGCACATCGTCTTCTGAGGCAGATGAAAGCCGGCTTGAGGACAAGATGCCCGGCGTGCTTGTCATCGGCGAACTGGAACTTTCCGGCCGGGTGCGTCCTGTCCGGGGTGTACATGCGGCGGTATCAACTGCTGTCGAGAACGGCTGCCGGTTCTGCATCGTTCCCGTGGAAAATGCCGCCGAAGCAGACGTGTTTCCGGAAATGCATGTAACTGCCGTGGAATCTCTCGCCCAGGCATTTCATGAGTTTGAGCGCATCTGTGCTGTCGCGGCGGAAGAATATGCGGTTGAGCAGCTTGTGCCGTCAAACAGAGACGATGTCCCTGAAGAGAATGAAGTTGCTTTTCCGCCGGTTACTCCCGAGACAGATTTTGCATATGTGGCAGGACAGCCGTTTCTCGTGCGTGCGTTACAGGTAGCAGCTGCCGGCCAGCATAATCTCATGGTGTATGGGCCGCCCGGCTGCGGAAAGACGCTCGCCATCCAGCGGTACGTGTCACTGCTGCCACTCCTTACGGCAGAAGAGGCGCGCTCAGTTACGCGGATTTACAGTCTTGCGGGACTCATGCAGCCCAATGAGCAGCTTATCCGGGAGAGGCCGTTCCGTATGCCTCACCAGGGAGCGAGTATCGAGGGAATGATTGGCGGGGGAATCAACTGCCGCCCCGGCGAGATTTCCCTTGCCCATAACGGCGTACTTTTTCTTGACGAGGCGGCTGAATTCCGGTCGACCGTGCTCCAGTCACTGCGTGTTCCGCTTGAAAACGGGACGGTGACACTGAGCAGGGCAGGGCGGCACACCGTGTTCCCTGCTGATTTTCAGTTACTGATTGCCACGAACCCGTGTCCGTGCGGGAATTTCGGAAGTGAAGACCGTATCTGTCTGTGCAGCGCCCGCGCGGTCGAAATGTACTGGAAGAAATTTTCGGCTCCTCTTCTCGACAGAATCGACATCCGGGTGCCTGTCCAGAGTGCAGCTTCAACGGACGCATGTTCTCCGGAAAAGCCGGTCTCCACGGAAAACCTCCGCCGGGATATAGCACGCGCCGTAATGACACAACGCAGAAGGCAGTCTAAATGGAACAGCCAGCTTTCACCAGAGGAAATCCTCTTCTACTGCAAGCTCGACGAAGACGGGCGTAATTTCCTGTCAGATGCGACCGAGCGGCACGGTTTTTCCACGCGGGCAGTACACAGCTGTATAAAAGTGGCGCGTACTATAGCAGATATGTCGGGAGCACTGTCGATAAGAAAAAGTGATCTGGAAGAAGCCGTCAGCATGCGCAAAGCCGAGGGCCCGCTGGATTATTGTCTTTAAAACAAGAAATCCCTCTGCTATGAGAGGGATTTCTTTACCGGCTGAGAGACTTGCCCGCGCCGGTCGGTGACGTCCTGTCACCTCCCTCTGCGGTGCCTACGGTCGCTTCCGCCGCCATCCGTGGCGGCTCCTCCTCGCACCTGCTCGGCGCTCCCTCCGGGTTCAAGTCTCTCAGCCGATTTTTTGTATTTCGGTAATAGTTTTAAAACAAGAAATCCCTCTGCTATGAGAGGGATTTCTTTACCGGCTGAGAGACTTGAACTCTCACACGCTCGCGCGCAAAAGATTTTGAGTCTTTCGTGTCTACCATTCCACCAAGCCGGCGTTTGTGGTGAAAGGGTAACATGAACGCGCGCGGTGCGTCAAGAATGCATTATCAGCTGAACAGCTTGCGGCACTCGAAGTAGAAGCGCATTTCGCTTGCTTCTCCCATTGAGAAACTCTTGCGGGGAAGCGGACCGCCGTTACCGATTGTGGTGAAGAAGCTGTCTTTCGCAATCGGAGGCAGCAGCAGGCCTGTTGCGTCTGGCAGTGCACCCAGACGGAATACCTCTTCACTTCCGTGGATGTAGTCGATTTCAGGCTTTTTCATCTCACAGACGTCTCCAACGCAAACGTGCTGTGTCGGAGCTGCTTTCAGGAAGGCGTCGAGCACCGGCTGCAGACGGCTTACGGCGAGTTCTGTGATTGGCGTTTCAAGCAGCTTGTAGACTGGTTTTCCGTCGGCGTTGGTGACGATGCCGAATGAGGCACGGCTTGCGGCGACCTTTTTCTCGAGTTCAGCTGCATCCGCGCAGTCGCTGACTTTGCCGCCGAGCTCCTTCACGAGCGTATCGGTCAGGGCATTTGTGTCGATGTTGAACAGAATGCGGTGAATCGGTTCGAACGTGAGGCCGTCGTCGTAAATGTTGACTATCTCGACAAGTGCATACCGTGCGTTATGGTCAGTTACGCCAGGATTCTTTTCCTTGAATTCATCCCATACGGCTTTTGCTGTAGCGAGCGAATGATTTCCATCACCGACTGCGAACAGGAATGATGATCCATCCGCCTGTGTGTTTGCCTTTTTCAAACCGGCAAGAGCCTTTTCCACGTTTGCAAGCTCATCCGCTTCTTTTACGGCCCATGCTGTCAGTTCGCCTGAACCTTCCATCAGCTTTGTGGCGTACAGCGGCTGTTTACCACGTACCTGTGCTCCGGTCGCCTCGACGAGCGTCTTGCCGGGATCGTTTACGAGCAGCATGATGTGCGGGCTTTCAACCGGGGCCCCGCGGCGGATTTCCATGCGCGGTGGAATGCGTTCAACAATTGTGGCTTCTGTCGCGCGTACAAGAGCTTTTGAGAACGGCTTCCATTCATATGTCTCAAGATCAAGGGCGACAATAAGGCCCTTTCTGATTCTTCCATATGCCGTTTTTCTTTCTATATAAGCAAAGCTTTTCTCAGGGGCGGCAAACACATCCCCGTCAATATATTCCTTCATCGTTTTGTGGATGCGTGCAATCCGCTCGCCCTTATCTGCATCATTCAGGTAAACTTCAGGCAGAATGAGCCTGAGGGTAGAAGGATTGTCTCCTGCAAAATCCTCGCAGCGCTTCCAGTAGTCTCTGTCCTGTGTGTACTGGTCGCATGCAATGACAGCCCATTTTTCAAGGTCTGTCCCGTTTTTGGGGAGCAGAAGCTCCGGAACATCTAATCCATAAGTACTGAACTTTTCCATGAGCCGAAGTATACCAAATCACTTTCCTTTATGCTACTATAAGGTATGCCCGGATTAGAGATGTCGGCATCCCAGCGGATGTCACTCCAGCAGAAACTCACGCCTCTCATGCTTCAGAAGATCGACATTCTCGCTCTTCCCGCGGATGATCTGCGCGACCGTATTTACGAGGAGGTTGAGAAAAATCCGGCACTTGAAATCAGACGTGACGCGTCATATGCATCTGCGTCTACAGGTGATGCGCATCAGGCATTTCTTGAGTCCCGGCCTGATTTTGCGGCGTCTCTTCAGGAATCGCTGCTCGGCCAGCTTGCTGAGCTTCCTCTTTCATCTGAAGAACGTGATCTTGGCGAGCGTGTCATCCAGAATCTTGATAAACGCGGATTTTATATTGAGCCGTGTAAGAATCTCCTGAAATCAGGTGAACCGGTGGAGATGCTGAACGACGTCGTGTCAAAAATCCAGCAGATGGATCCTGCCGGCGTCTGCTGCTCGGGACTGCAGGAAAGCCTGCTGCTCCAGGCAAAGCGTCATCCGGATGTGCCTGCTCTTGCCCTGAGCCTTCTCGACAGCCATTTTGACCTTCTGCAGGTGCCCCGTCCCCCGCTCATTGCCCGTAAGCTCAATGAACTCGCGGATAAGATTGACGCCGGAGTCCCTTCTCCCGTGACCGTACCTGA
Organism: Treponemataceae bacterium; assembly: GCA_045640805.1. Classification (GTDB taxonomy): domain Bacteria; phylum Spirochaetota; class Spirochaetia; order Treponematales; family Treponemataceae; genus Treponema_I. Next base: position 9,776 of record JAZUFS010000111.1, on the reverse strand, counting down.
CGTAGAAGAAGCACTTGATTTCATCCGGCAGCTTGACCCGTATCCGGCACGCCAGTTCACCAACCGCACAGAAGACGTGTATGCGTCTCCCGATGTAATTGTGCGCCCCGCAACAGCAGATGAAACTGAGGATGGCAGCGGCCCTTACGTTGTCGAACTGCTCGGGAAAATACTTCCGGTGGCATGCGTTTCTCCGTCATTTTCAGAACTGGCGTCCATGCCTGGTGACGCCGGTAAGTTTGCCCGCGAATCAGTGCAGAACGCCGAGAACTTCCTTTCCGCGGTAGAATTACGTACATCCACGGTACTGCGGACGGCACAGTTCATCGTCAGCAGGCAGCGCGCCTTTTTCGACGATGGTCCGGGGCATCTTGTCCCGCTCAGGATGCTTGACGCCGCAGAGGAACTCGGCGTGCATGAAGCTACGATATCGCGCGTTGTGAACGGAAAATACCTGCGCTGCTCATGGGGCATGTTCGAACTGCGTTCATTCTTCACGTCATCAATTCAGGCGCGCACATCTTCTGCCGGAAAAACGACGCCCGCGAAACAGACTCCGGCTGCAGTTTCTTCCGCCCCACAGATTGCCGCGGAGGACATTTCCCGCGAACGGGTCAAATTTGAGATAAAGAAACTGCTCGAGGAAAATGAGGAACTTGCACGTATTGCATTGGCGTCAGGTGCAAAACCCGTGAAACGGCTGTCCGACGAAAAGCTCGCCCAGAAACTTGCTGAACGCGGAATGAATGTTTCCCGCAGAACGGTCGCCAAGTATCGTTCTGAGCTCAACATCAAATCTTCGTTTGACCGTTGACGCTTTTCCATCACTGATATCGTAGTTTATTCCCGTCTCGTCTAAAAATTTCCTTGCATTTTCCCCATTCCATATTACTATTGATGATAAGAGCAGTGCTGCGAGCTTCGCACTGCCGTGAACCGCCGTGAGGTGGAAATACTATGGAGGTACATATGAATACAACTGTAAGTGGTGTAGGTTTTACACTTGATGAGGATCAGACAGATCTCGTAAACAAGAAACTTGAGCGCATCAAGTACGCAGATGACCTTATCGTAAGCAGTTCTTTAAAGATAAAGTTAGACAAGAAATACTACTTCAATGCGACAATCAATTTCCGCTGGGGAACACAGGCAAATGTTGCAGCAGATGATTTTGAGTTTGCAACAGGCCTCAACAAGCTGATTGATGTCCTTGATCTTAAGATTAAGAAGGAAAAAGACAAGATTCAGGAGAAATAATCTCTTTTTTCTTCAGAAAGCCCGCCGGTTAAAGCCTGCGGGCTTTTTTATTGTTGCAAAAACTTCGTTTTAAGTGGTATATTTCCACTATGGCTGATAAAGAATTCACAGTTCTTGATTTGCTCAATCTTGACCTCAAGGGACACAACTCCCTGGACCTGACCTGCGTTTGTGGCAGACGCGGCCTTTCCCGTGTCATTACCATTCCGGACCTTAACCGCCCGGGACTTGCATTGTCAGGCTTTTTCGATTCTTTTGCCTATCAGCGTGTGCAGGAATTCGGTCGTGGTGAAGTAGCCTACCTCAACAAACTCATTCAGGAAGATAAGTCTGAATGCATCAAGGAAATCTTCACCTACGAAATGCCTTGCTGTGTCTTTACCCACGGACTGCCGGTTCCATCCGTTTTCCGCGACATTGCAGAAGAAGCAGGCTGCGCCGTCCTTTCTACAACCCTTGAATCAACTGAATTTTCAACACGCATCCTGCGCGTTTTCTCAAACATATTTGCTCCGAAAAAGACCATGCACGGCGTTCTTGTCGAAGTTTTCGGTGTCGGCATCATCCTGATCGGTGATTCCGGCGTTGGAAAAAGTGAGACGGCGCTTGAGCTTATTGAACGTGGTCACCGCCTTGTTGCAGACGATATTGTTGAAATCCGCTGTGTTAACGGTAACACCGTCCTTGGTCAGGGTGCCAACAAGATGATCAGCCACCACATGGAAATCCGTGGTCTTGGTATCATCAACATTGAACAGCTGTACGGCGTTGGTGCCATCCGTGAGCAGAAGGAAGTTCAGCTCGTCGTAAAGCTTGAAGAATGGGATACAAACAAGGTTTACGACAGACTCGGAACAAAGCAGAATACCATGGAATTGCTCGGTGTCAAGATTCCGCTTCTTGAAATACCGGTAAAGCCGGGACGAAATGTCCCTATTATCGTTGAGACTGCGGCTATGAATGAACGCCTTAAATCAATGGGCTATCATTCAGCACGTGAGTTCAACCAGAACGTCCTTAAGTGGATTGAAAGCGGAGAAGCACAGACTGCCTACTACGGCAGTGATGACTCATACTGATAAAGCGCATCCGGCACGATAGCAACCGGCTGGATAAGGGAGTAATACATGGCGTCAGTTGAAAAAATGGTTACAGTTCAAAATCGTGCGGGAATTCATGCACGACCTGCAGCCCTCATTGCGCAGACAGCGAATAAGTTTGCATCAGAAGTACTCATTGAGAAGGATGCAGAAACGACTATCAACGCAAAATCAATCATGGGTGTCATTACCATGGCGGCAGCCTACAATACTGTCCTTACCATCAAGGCAGAAGGCAGTGATGCAGAAGAAGCAGTCAACACCATAAAAGCTCTGTTCGACAGTAAGTTCGAAGAAGAATAAACCAGCAGAGCTGTTTTATTCTTCTTCAACGAGTTTTCATGCATTTGCAATGCATGAAAACATCGCGGGATTTATTTCCATTATCGAGAGTATCCTGCCGGTTGCGCAATCCCATTCCTTATTGACTTCACAAATGTCACATTGTAATATGTATAGTATATGAAGGATTTAACAGATCGCCAGCTGCAGGTTCTGCAGTTCATTCAGGATTACACGGAAAAAAACGTCTGTCCTCCTACCGTCCGCGAAATTGCTGACTTTTTCGGTATTTCATTAAAAGCAGTACAGGACCATATAGCAGCACTCCGTAAAAAAGGCTTCCTCTCCCAGTCAGAGAAGCGTTCCCGTTCACTGAAAGTGCTGCGTGACTCTCGTCCTGAAGGAACGGGCAAGCGCATGGTTGATGTGCCACTGCTTGGTACAATCGCTGCCGGTACACCTATTTTCGCGGATGAGAATACTGAGAAAATCCTTCATCTTCCCGATAACCTTCTTTCTGGAAATAATACGTACTTCGCACTGCATGTCCGCGGTGACAGCATGATTAACGCAGGCATTCTGAATGGCGATATTGCCGTCATCAGACAATGCGAGACAGCGTCTGACGGCGAGATTGTGGCAGCGCTCATTGACGATTCTGCCACACTCAAGCGCTTCTACAGGGAAGCAACACGCATCCGTCTGCAGCCTGAAAACGACGATTACCGTCCAATCTACAGCCAGAACGTCCACATCCTTGGTGTTCTTGCAAGCATTATCCGGTCGTACTGATGTCCGTACCTGTCTATCTTTTTACCGGACCCGAGTTCGGTGAGCGCAACGATGCTATAGAACAGCTCAAGAAACAGGCTGAAAAGAAATTCGGCGAACTTGATTATCATCTCCTGTACGCTTCTGACGTGTCTGTATCTGAAGTGCTCGGCCTCCTGCAGAACGGCAACCTCTTTTCATCCGCCAGATTCATCGTCCTCCGCAACGCCGAGCTCATCAAGCAGAAGGAAGATATTGCCAAGCTCTCAGACTGGGTAAAGACAATTACCGCCCAGAAAGCAGATGACGCCTGGCTCTTCCTCGTGTCAGACGAGACCGGTGTCGACAAAAAACTCGAAGCACTCGTTCCCAAAGAAAACCGCCGTATCTTCTGGGAAATGTTCGACGACAGAAAAGAACAGTGGGTGCGCGATTATTTCCGTAAAAACGGTTTCAGTGTTGACGATGCCGCCATAGAGGCAATCCTTAACATGGTAGAAAATAACACGGAAGCATTGCGGACGGAATGTTCGCGTTTCTTCATCTGCTTTGAGAAAGGACGCAATGTTACTGCCGCCGACGTAGATGCAATCCTCGCACATAACAGGACCGAGAATGCCTTTACGCTGTTTGATGCCCTCGCCGATTCATCTCATGAGCCGTCGCAGCGCCTTGAGGATGCGCTTGAAATCCTGCAGAAAATACGACATTCAAAAGAATCCAATGCCATCCAGCTTCTTGCGGGACTTTCATGGAGTTTCAAGAAACTACGCGAATGGCAGACTCTCTTTCAGAATGGCAGCCCGTCCGATTTTGATTTGAAGACACATGGGTTTGGTTCAAAAAAAGTGCAGGGAAAATACAGAACGGCAAGCAGAGTCTGGAAATTGCCCCAGACCTCGCTCATCGTCTCGTCGATTGCAGCTGCCGACATGCAGATCCGTTCTGGCGGCGCAGCCACAGAGGAGACAGTTCTTCAGGGGCTGCTGTACTCCATCGTAATGCACTGCGGGGCCCCTCTTGCTGTCTGGGAAGCAGATTAAAGTTCAGTTTCTGCCAGGAGTTTTTTCAGCTCGGCGAGTTCTTCTGCTGTGAGAGTAACGCCTTTGCCCATTTTCTGGTGGTCGGGCGACCATGCGCGGATATCATATTTTGCAGGTCTGCCGCCCCATGAAATCAGATTCAGTTCAGAGGTCCAGCCTGTTTTCTTGTTGGTAGAAAAAACACCCAGGTTTTTCTCAATTTCAAATGAAAAATCATCAGCCATTTGTGTATGCGCCTCCTGTATTCATTATTACATTTAAAAAGTATAACACACTATATCTTTAAGTTGTAACAATTAGTTTTCTGAAGTATTATTATTGTAGAGAGATATAAAGTTGGGAGGATACATGAAAAGAAAGTTGTTATCTCTGCTTCTTTGTCTTTTCCTCTGTTTGTTTCTCGCAGGCTGTGGTTCGACCGAGCCCGAAGAAACCGTGGAAGAGACTCCTGTTGTAGAAGCAGTTCCCGAAACCCCCGCACCAGCCCCTGCACCGGCTCCGGCACCTGCACCCGTTGTAGATGACTCTGCTGCCAGGGCAGAAGCCGCCGTAAAAGCTGAAGCGGCCAAGAAAGAAGCTGCCGCAAAGGCTGTTGCCGATGCCCGTGATGCTGCCATCAATGCCGGAGCTGCTGACCTGCTCCCTGATGAACTTGCGCTGATTGATGAGGGCGTTGAAACCGCAATGAAGGATGAGGCGGGCGATTACGAAGCCAATTCGAAAAAAGCCGCCGCATATTACAATGCACTTGAGAAAGCAGCAAAAGGGTACGCCCTGTACAATGAACTCGTTGAAGATGAGTACAATGTATTTGCACCGGAAGCCTTTGCCGCCGCTGATGCAGCAATTGACGAGGTGATTGATCTCTGGTATGCAGACGCTGACATCAGTGAGATTTCCGCAAAGATTGATGAAGCATATGCCCTGCTCGAAAAGACAAAGGAAGAAGGCTACGACGAAGCAATCCTCCGTAAGGCAGAACAGCTGGACAGGCAGGTAACGTACTTCAGGAATCAGGTTCTTGAGTCAAATGCCGCTACTGACTATGCCGGCTACCTGGCAATCATCGACGCCCAGGCGGATGCAGCCCGTGCTCAATATGAAAAAGACGGTGATTACGAGGCGGTTAAAGCCGCTGCAGATAATGTTATCGCAGGATACAAGGCTCTTGTAGAAGCTGCCCTTGCAGAAGAAGCCTACTGGAAAGTTTATGACAACGACCTGGAAGACCGTGATCCTGCCAGCTTCGAAAGAGGATGGGCAGCAGTTGAGGTTGTTCTTGCCCTCGATGAAGCCGGTTCTCAGGACTGGAATGCATTCCTTGAACAGGCAACGATTGCCTACGAATCATTCCAGAAGATTGTCGACGACGCCTACAAGAATGATGCCAACGCACAACGTGACCGTTACGGTGATGCCAAGAAGAAGGCTGACGCAATCAAGGCAAATGTTGCTGCCAAGACTGACTACGCTGCAGCCACCAAGCTCCTGCTTGACGGTGACGCATCTGCTTCCCGCGGCCAGTGGGAGAAAGCGTACTTCAAATACAGAAAGGCCGCCGACGCCATGATGGATGTTTTTGAGACTGTTTCCGTAAAGCGCAATGCCGCCCAGGAAGCCATGGACCGTGCAAAGCAGAAAGCTGCTGAAGTCGCAGAACTCGCCGCTCAGGCGGATGAGATTGCACCTCTTGCAGATGAGGAGGCCGCCGAATGAAAAAGCTGATTGTCATACTTGTTATGTGCGGTCTGGTTCTCTGTGCTGCAACAGCCGCCAGCTATGTAAATAATACCTATCAGAAACAGGCTGCTGAATACAGCCGTCTTGCCCAGGAAGCATTTGACAGCGGTGAGTACGACCTCGCCGTGGAATATGCCGAGATGGCATCTGAATACACGGTACTTTCTGAAGCGTACATCCGCACGATGATGGCCCGTTCCGATGCCGAGAAGCAGCTTGCAAAACTCAAGCAGCAGCTCGACTACGCAAAGAGCATTCACGGAGATGCAAACTATCCGAACTTCTATAACGCCGCGTCAGATGGCTACACTCAGGCACTTGCCGCCTTTGATGCAGCTCAGTACGAGGATGTACTTGCCCTGACCGCTGATGCGCTTGAGGCATTGGAGGGCATCGGCGTAATTTCCGGCCTGCCGAAGTACTATGTCGTACGTACATGGAAGGGCGACCGTGACTGCTTCTGGAATATTGCAGGACGTTCATACGTTTTCGGTAATGTCTGGAAGTGGAAGGAACTCTATGAGGCCAATAAGGATAAGCTTGAAGATCCTGAAAACCCGAACATTGTTGAGCCGGGAACAATCCTCGAGATTCCAAGCCTCAACGGAGAATACCGCGAAGGAACATACGACCCGACGAAGAAGTACGAGTAGCGTACTCCTTTTCGGGGTGTGACTCATACCCGTAAAAAAGAAAGCCCGCAGGACATGTGCTCCCGCGGGCTTTCTTTTTCTTGCAATCGTCTACCTGTCAGTTTCTTCGTCGATGTATCTGCGGTAACTGGTGAATGCCGCGCACATCAGTGCGTGTGTGTACGGCGGACGTCCCATTCCGGAGAATACCTCCCCGGCGCTTACGGCAACGCTTTCAAGGAATTCGTCTTCATCAAGCTGCGTGTCACGTTCTTTATGAAGGCCGCGTGCCAGGAAAAAGTGCACCCGGTTTGATTGCAGCGCCGGGTTCGGGAATGTGTTTCCCAGGCAGATGATTTCATCCGCAATGCAGCCCGTCTCCTCAAGAAGTTCCCGGGCGGCTCCTTCTTCCGGAGTTTCGTTCTTCTCGATAACGCCTCCCGGAAATTCCCTGCTCATTTCCTTAGTGCCATGGCGCCACTGGTCCACGACAAGAAATTTCTTCCCGCCGTCAAGTTCCGGAATGACGACTGCCCAATCCGGAGCGTCGAGCACTATGTAATCGCCCTCTGTCCCGTCGGCTGCCCTGCTGTGAACAGAACACACTGTTCCAATCCGCGTGGGAAGCAGCGCCTTTCTGCTTATTTCAGTCCAGGCAAGTTCATCCGCGCCTGTTTTCTTTTGACAATCATTGCTTTTAGCCATATTCTAAGATATAGCACATATTGAAGGAGGCTGCTATGGCTGTTGTTGCAATTTCACGACAGGTTGCCGCACTCGGAGATGAAGTCGCGGATGCCCTTTCCAAAAAAATCGGATACTCATTTCTTGGACGTAAATATATAGAAAAAAGAATCGTTGAACTCGGTTTCCCAGCAGATAAACTTGAAAAATACGATGAACGCAAACCGGGCTTTTTCGCTTCTCTGGCAAAAGACCGTGACGGTTACCTCAATTACATGCGCACGGCTATTCTTGAAGCTGCCTCTCAGGGTAACTGCGTTCTCATCGGCCGCGGCACGTTCGTCGTTCTTGAAAACATCCCGAACCTTATTGCCGTGCGGTTCGTCTCCGATGATGCCGGACGTATGCGCCGCCTTATGGATGAGTTCAACTGGAATGAGAAACAGGCCCTCCAGCGCATTAACGAAAGTGATGCAAACCGCCTCGGCTTTCATCAGAATTTCTTCAATATAGTAAACGAAGATCCGGCTCACTATCAGCTTACCATAAATACTGCGCGTGTAAGCCTTGAGAATACAGTCGACCTCATCAGTACGTTCCTCAAAAAATCTGTCACGGATGAAAAGGAAGCTGAAGGCAATAAGCTTATCGGCGAAATGTACAGGGCACAGCTTCTGGTAAACGAGCTGTTCTTTACGCAGAAACTGAACATCAACTTCCTGCATGCCGGCTATAAGGATGATGCATTTGTCCTGCAGGGAGTCACAGATTCTGCCGCAACAGTAGAGAAAGCTCTGAGTGTTGCTTCCTCAATCATCACTGATAAGCCTGTCCGGTCGGATATAAGCATTGTCCAGAATTTCAAGCCCTACGTCTGAGAACTGCCTGCCGTGACGGATTTGTTCGTTGTGCTGGCAGCGGTTACAGTCATCTGTACCGGCTCAGCAATTCCCTGTTTTTTCAAATCTTCCCGCAATACGGCAGGGTTCCTCATTCTCACGGTTGCCGTGCTCGCTGCTACTGCTGCGTGCTTCCTTACTCCGGTAAAAGACTGCTTTGTCTCTTTCTCCGTGTTTGATATCTGGTATTACAGCATTCTTTTTGTAGCGGCGTTCATCATATCCCTTTTTTACCGCGTTCTTCTCGGGGTTTTCTTTATCCTTTATATCCTCTGGTGTGCATTCTTCCTTATACTTCTTCTTCCTGCCGGCTATTCGTCTTCAGGATCAATCGGCGAGGTGACCGTGTCTTCCGCTTCGGATAATCCGGTTTCCGTTCGTAAAATGACTTTCTCGCCATATCAGATGCTGCCGTTTAAAAAAGTCTGGTACAAATCCCTGCAGAAAAATGTGGATGCAGATCTTGCTCCTCGTGTTCAGGAAATTCTGACCAGGACCGGATTAACCGCTTCTTCGGATGCTGTTGCCCTGCCGGAATCAGCTGCATATCCACATGTCTATTTCATCTCAGTTGATGATGATGGCGCATTTGCCATAGAAACTGTTTTCTGAGTCCATGAACCCTTGACATAAAACGGGGTAAATTCAATACTTTTCCTATGAAAAAAGCAGATTTCTTTACAACAGTTCGCATTGTATTTGCGCCAATCTTTCTGGTTTTGTATATGTTCCCTGTCTGGACGGGCAAACTGGCATTTCTTTCAGCCTGCATCATGCTTCCCCTGTTAGGATTCGCCGAGTTCACCGATTTCCTTGATGGCTTCTTTGCCCGCCGTGAACATGCAGTCAGTGACTTTGGCAAACTCTACGATCCCTTCGCGGATGTAATCCTTCACCTGACGGCATTCTTCTGCTTTGCTCAGACCGGCTACATGCCATTTGTATTCCTCGTGCTTATTTTCTGGCGCGAGTTCGGCATGCTGTTCATCAGGATGACGGCAATCCGCCAGGGAGTTGCAATTGCTGCGCGTAAAGGCGGCAAGCTCAAGACTGTGCTTTATATATCAGGCATTCTTTTTTCATTGGCAGTAGAAAGCCTCGTTCGCCTCGGATGTGACCTTTCCGCTTCCATGAATGTCCTGAAAATAATTGCAGTATGCCTTTTTGGTGCAGGCACACTGGCATCATATGTGTCATTTATTGATTACCTGACTCACTTTAAAGAACTATTTGCAAAAAAATAAAAAAAATGCAAATTCTTTTAAAAAGTTGTTGACAGAAAAATCATTGTTATGATATATTCGTTCTCCCCGACGAACAGAGCGGTTGACGCGAAGTTTTGAAGTGATTAGAAAAGAAACGAAAACA
>JAZUFS010000110.1:0-8759 GCA_045640805.1 Treponemataceae bacterium | reverse complement strand
CCTCTGGCATTTCGACAGGGTCACCGATATCAATATTGTTCAGGAATTTGACTCCCTTTGTTGTACGGCCATCTTTTACATCAAGACAGACAATAATGCGTTTTTTCAGCATGATGTACCTCCGAGGGATGCAAAGTTTTTCAGCATGGTCAATCCGTGGACGGCTGATTTTTCCGGATGAAACTGGAACGCCATGACAGAGCCGTCCTGAATGATTGCCGGCACCTTAACGCCATAATCAGTCCATCCGGCAACAACATCCCAGTTTTCCGGGCAGATGATGTAGGAATGGACGAAATAGAAGTCACTGTGTTCAGGAACGTCTTTTACAAGCGGACAGACCGGGGTGCCATCTGTCTGTTTTGCAAACTCAATGCTGTTCCAGCCAATCTGCGGAATCTTATAGGCATCGGTGATACTCTGTTCCTTATAAATATTGCTGAAGTGGCGTACGTTTCCTTTAATGAGGCCGAGACACTGCGTATCGCCTTCTTCTGACCAGTCGAAGATTATCTGGGAGCCGAGGCAGATGCCGAGAAGCGGTCGCTTGGAAGCTGCATAATCTTTAAGGAAAGAATCAAATCCCGTTTTCTTGAGCTGTACCATTGCATACTGAGCGTCGCCGACTCCCGGAAAAATTACGCGTTCTGCCTTTTCAAGGTCTTTCGGATTCTTTGAAGTGATGAAATCAATGCCAAGGGCAGTTACTGCCCGTTCAACGCTGCGGATATTTCCTGCGTTGTAATCAACTATTCCTGTCATACTTCATTCTACAAATTTGACAAAGTTTTGTACAGTTTCTGCCGATATGTAGTACATGGACACTACGAAACTTTTTCCTGTTTTATTGGCAGTCATCACAGATATCAAAGTCATAATCGCATTTGTGGTCGTACTTTTATACTGGAGTTTCGTCAGTTTTGTTCTTTACTACAAAAAACGGCCTCCTAGACCGAAAGTTCAGAAAAAGACTGTAGCTGCTCCTGCTGCCACTCCTGCTGAAGGCGAAGCGCCTGCCGAAGGTGAGGCTGCTCCTGCTGCAGAATAGCCTGTCTTTCCATAAAAATCTGCCTTTTCGTATTCTGTTTCCCCGTACAAGCGCATCGATTACCGTCAGATAGTCGCCTCTGTCGAGTTGCACTGTGTCTGATGTTCTGATGGCGGCAAGTTCCGCTGCAGCTTCTTCCGTCGTAAATTGCCCTGCATGACGTCGTATGAACTTCATGACATGCTTTTCATCATCAGCACCGTCTTCGGCAACTCCCTGACATATGTCGCAGCCCTGACAGGGAGCCTGTTCTCCGCCGAGGGCATCAAGCAGTACCTGCCGCCTGCACGTACTGCTTTCGGCATAGTCCGCCATGACCCGTTCCCGTGAGCCTGGCGCTGCATCGGCTGCCTTTGCGCTGTCATCCGCACTCCACACGAGAAATGAATTGGCAATGCTGCCGTCACGCCCACCACGCCCTGCTTCCTGAATGAATGCTTCTGCAGTTGCAGGCACATCCAGGTGAATCACCGTCCGTATATCTTTCTTGTCGACACCCATGCCAAACGCGCAGGTACAGACAAGAATGGCATCTGTCTTAGGATAAAACCAATGCTCCGTGTCGTCCTTTTCCTCGCGGGTAAGTCCTGCGTGGTAAAAACGTACCGTGTCAGTCAATTCCGGATGCAGATGATGCTGCTGTTCTGCGAGCATGTGCGCCATCATTTCTGTCCGGCTCCGTGTACCGCAGAACACAATGAGCGGTTTTCCTTCCCGTTCAGCAAGTTCCAGAACGGCTTTTTCCCTTGCTGCGGCATAATGGACGAAGTAGTGGATGTTCGGTCTGTCAGCCTCGCTTCTGACAATATGTCCCGTCCCCTTGAACAGGACTTCATTTACGCGTGCAAGGACTGTCGGACTTGCTGTCGCCGTAAAGGCTGTCACGCGGGGAACCCTCAACTTTTCGATAATATCTCCGAGTGTCAGGTATGCGGGGCGGAATGTGTCTCCCCATTCACTGACGCAATGCGCCTCATCAATTGCGATGTGGGATATGCCACATTCCGCCAGCTGTTTTACGAGTGTATCAGACTGCAGTACTTCAGGATTTGCGAGTATGATTTTCGCCCCGTTCCTTATTGCCGCGAAATTTTCTGCGCGTTCCTCATCTGTCTGCTGTCCGCGGAAAACGACGTGGGTAATACCTCCTTCAGTCATACGCCGTGCCTGATCTGACATAAGTGCCAGCAGCGGATAGAGGATGAGTGTAGGGCCCTTGAACAGCATTGCAGGTACAAGAAAGCACATTGATTTTCCTGCACCTGTCGGCAGCAGGACAATCTGCTGTATGCAGGATTGTGCGGTATGTGATGCATCCTGCTGTGTATCGGAATCGCTGTCATCAAGGTCGTCGAGGATGTTTGCAATGACAAGCCGCTGCCACGGGTACAGGTAGTTAATACCGAATGCCTTCTGTGCAGCAATCGTAACCGGGTCTTCTTCAGGATTTTCTTCTTCCATGCTCATACCTGTATTATGGACATGGGACAGGCAGAAAATTCCAGAAAACGCACTTTTGCTGAAAGAAAAATATTACTTTCCTTCCTGCTGTTTCGGTTACTGCAGAATCGTGATTTCTACACGGCGGTTCCGGCTTTTTCCCGCTTCTGTGCGGTTATCTGCAACTGGCATTGTGGAGCCGTATCCGCGTGTGAATATGTGCCAGGCATCACGTACACCAAGTTCTTCCAGAAATGCTGCAACCGCCTGAGCCCTTTCTTCTGAAAGCCGCTGACATGTTTCTTCTGAGCCTGCGCGTGCGGTATGACCTGAAATCAGCAGGTCGTTGTCGGGAAATGTTTCAAGGAGTTTACCCAGCTTGATGAGTTTCTGCTGCTCAGACGGCAGCAATACTGCAGAATCTGCCTCGAACTGAATGTTCTCAAGACTGACGGTAATGCCCTTGTCATCGGCAATGACTGCTGCGTCCTCAATCTGAAGGTCATCAAGCGTCTCCTGTACACGGTTCAGTACTTCCGGATCGGTCAGATCTTCTGATATGGCATATTCTGAGCCGGCAGTTCCTGTGTACTCAAGTATGTTGCCAAGCCGGGTTTCAATGATGATGCGGAATTCCTCGCTGTAGGAATCGATTGCGCCGCGTTCATTATCCCAGAAAATGGTCTGTTCCGAGAATTCCATCATGTACGATGGATAGTCGCCCTTTACACCACGTGGCGTGGGAATATCACTGAATACGGAACTTTCTGCTTTTATTATGTGGAGTGTCTTGCCATCCTTTTCCGTAATCCCTTTGTACGTGTACACAGTGTCTACCGGTACCCTGAGCGGTTCTTCGGCATCGAACGAAGTCCGCATATCCTGGACTTCAATGCCCTGACCCTCCCATGTATCACCTACATTCAGGTCTTCTTCTGGAAACACCGGCTCGTTACGGACCACCGGCATGAGGTATTTGTCATCAATCGTGTAGTAGCCGAACTCATCAGATGTGAAAACAGACTCGTACTCTTCGCCCCAGATGAAACGGCGTTCTGAACTTCCGCTCGTGATTGCGTTTTCTGACGTCATGAAAACGGCTTCCTGTGTGCCTGTGCTGCCATCTTCAGATGTATCTGTCACGTGTACTGAAATGCGGTTTATGATTTCAGAATCGTTGCTGAAAACGCCGTTCACCGTGACGGTTTCATTGACGGTAGAAAGAATGCGGTATTTTTCGCCTTTGTTATATTTGAATCTGAACTGTTCTGCAGAAAGTGTGAGCGGCAGCAGCATAAGGATGATGCCTATTGCTGCGCGGATGTGATTATTGCGCCACAAAAATGATGAACGTGAATATGAAGATGACAAAACCGCCTCCTTTGTCATGTTGAAATAATGCTTGAAAATGATTATTGTTACAGTATGAGTATCGGCAACAAATATACTATACACCAAACTGTGCAATCTGGCTCGATTGACGGGAAATGCCGCGCGACAATCATGTCATTTCTCTCTCTTGCGCAGGACCTTGCTTCTTCTCATTATGGTACGGGCGGCAGATCTATTCCGCACCTGCAGAAAACCGGTTATACGTGGGTAGTGACAAAGCAGCATTTTGAAGTACGCGAATATCCGCTGTGGCTCGATTGTTACAAGGCAGTTACCTGGGCGAAGACTCCGCGCGGTCCGTTCTGTTACCGAAACTTTGCCTACTCGTATCTGGACGGTGGCAGGTATGACACTGTCGATGATGCGTTTGCTGACCAGGTGAAGAAGGGCGGTTCCTACGGGCAGATGACGGCAGGTCTTTCATCAGCTGAAGGCGCGGCTCCTGCAGATCAGGCATCTGCTGCTAATCAGGCATCTGCTGCTGAGAAGGCAGCCCTTCCGTTTTTCACAGGTTCATCTTTGTGGATGGTGCTTGATCTTTCAACCGGTCGTCCTGTCAAAATGAACGATGAACTTATGGGCAGCCTGCAGTATTGCGAAGATTCAGTTTCCGGCGAGGATATGATTAAGATACATGACCCGGAGGAATGGACGTACTGGCATGAGTTTACGCCGACAAACCTCGACATTGATCTGAACAGCCACGTCAATAACCTGGCGTATGACCGCTGGATCCTGTCTTTTTTACCTGAAAATGCTTATAAGGGAAAACTGGTTCGCGCAATTGATACGTATTTCATAGCGCAGGCCATGTTTGGTGATGAGCTTATCTGCCGTGCCGCAGAAGTCGCACCTGATGTGTGGGTGCACTCAATCATCAGGAAAGATACCGGTGCCGAAATGTTCCGCGCCCGCACCGAGTGGGCCCCCGAATGGGAAATCTCCCGCCTTGTGACAACAAAGTAAAAAAAGAGCACCTTGCGGTGCTCTTTTTTTATAACTGACTGAACCTTATTCGTATCTAATGGTTTGCCAGGCGTCGTTGTAATTCTGGACGTACTCGCCAAGGTCATACTTGAGTGTACATCTCATCATTGCTTCATTGTCGTATGCAGGTGTTTCCTTTACGTAAGCAGATGCTTCTGTGTTTACGCTGTTCGGGAAGCGGAAGTAATCAAGGAACTCTGCATAAATTTCAGGTCTGTGGATGAAGTTGATGAACTCACATGCTGTGTCATAGTTCTTGGCGCCCTTAAGGATACACATTGAATCCATGTACATAGGACCGCCTTCCTCTGGAATGAAGAAGTCTACGATATCCCACTTATCTTCAGGAATTTCGCTGAAAACAACTTCCTCGTATCCCTGGACAATCCAGAAATCTCCGCGGGCAAATGACTTACCGAAGCCTTCTGCATCGAATGTTACGAGATTTGGCTTCCACTGAGTGTTTACCAGGTCTGTAGCAGCCTTGAGCTCTGCATCGTTCTTTGTGTTGACGTCGTATCCAAGGTGGACGAGTGCATCACCGAGAACCTCGCGCATATCGTCCATCATGCACATGTGCTGGTCGTAAGCCTTGTTTCCGAAAATGCCCCAGCTCTTCTCATAGTTGCTGACTTTTTCTGTGTTGACTGCGATACCTGCAGCACCCATGTAATAAGGAACTGCATATTTCATTTCAGGGTCGTATGTTGCGCGCTTTGTGACTTCAGGATTGATGTATTTCAGGTTTGGAATCTTGCTGTGGTCAATCTCTTCAAGCATTTTTTCGCTGATCAGGATTGATGAGAAATCCTGTGACGGGAATACGATATCATATCCCTTTGCACCAGCCTTGAGCTTTGCATACATTTCTTCATTTGAAGCGTAGTTATCTACATGAACTTCAACGCCGAACTCTTCCTCGAACTTTGCGATTACACTGTCTGGTGTGTAATAGGTCCAGTTGAACAGATAAAGCTTCTTCTTGCCGTCGTCTTTCTTTGAACAACCGGTAAGTGTTACTACGAGCAGTAAGAGAGCAATACTGCTAATCCGTAAAAAAGTGTTTTTCCTCATGATAAACTCCTTTTTTATGTAATATGAATCAATTGCTTGCTGCAATGACTTTAAGGAACTTGCGCAGGCAGAATGCAACAATGACTGTAGCGAGAATCATGACGAATGACAGTGCGTTCACGGCAGGTGATACACCGTAGCGGATCATTGAGTAGACGTACAGCGGGAGCGTCGTTGAGCCCGGGCCAGAGACAAAGAATGTAATGACGAAGTCTTCAAGACTCATCGTGATTGACATAAGGAAGCCGGAAAGCACACCAGGCATGATGGCCGGTATGATGACCTTTATCATCGTCTGCCTGTCTGTTGCGCCAAGGTCATGTGCTGCTTCAATGATTGAGAAGTCAAACTCATCAAGACGTGCCATGACCATAAGGAATACGAATGGCAGACAGAACGTTGTGTGTGCGGCAAAAATGGTGAACATGCCGAGCGGCATGCCGATTCCTGAGAAGAAAATCAGCATGGAAACACCGACAATGACTTCAGGCAGAACCATCGGCAGGAAGCTGATTGTCTGGATGTACATCTTTCCCTTGAACTTATACCAGCAGATACCGATTGCGGCGAGTGTACCAAGAACGGTTGCCACAGCAGAAGAAGACAGGGCGATGATAAAACTGTTTAAAAGTGACTGCCACAGGTCGTCTGAATCAAAGAACAGTTTGTGGTACCACTGCAGTGAGAATCCTGTGAACTCTGCACCCTTTGAACTGTTGAACGAGAAAAAGATTATGTAGAACAGCGGCAGAAACAGGAAAACGAGCGTAACGACAAGTACGATACGTGAGAAAGAGAATGGCTTTCTTCTCTGAAAAGCGCGCTTTGCGTGACGGGCTGGTTCTGATGTCGGGTTCTTCTTATTAATACGTGAAATGAATTTCTTGTAGGGTGAAAATGTCATAATTTTCCTCCCTGAACACCAGGTGCTGTTGTCTTGAGTGCTGCTTCCTTCTTTGATGATGCCATCATCCAGAGGACTCCTGCCGTACTGATAATGGTGATTACCATTGAGAATGATGCTGCAAGAGGCCAGTTACGTGTCTTGTTGACCTGGTCAACAATGATGTTACCGAGCATGTATGAGTCTTTTCCACCGACGAGCAGCGGAACAGTATATGCACCAAAAATAGGAATGAACGTAAAGATAAGTGCTGTCGTGACACCGCTCTTGATGTTAGGCAGCAATACCTTGAAAATTGACTCTGCTTTTGTTGCTCCAAGGTCGCGGGCTGCTTCGAGCAGTGAGAAATCGAAACGGTCAATTGCTGTGAATGAAGGCAGAATTGCGTATGGAATGTACATGTAGACTGAGACGAGAATTACAGCCTTGGAATTGTACAGCAGTGATACCGTTCCGTCTGTAAGGCCGAGCTTTATGAACAGATTTGACAGAAGACCGTCATTGCCGAGCAGACTCATCCACGCGAAAATGCGGATGAGGGAGTTTGTCCAGAACGGAATGATTACAAGGAAAAGCAGCAGTGTCTGGTGCTTGCTTCTTGCCATTGCATAACCGCAGGGAAGGGCAAACAGGATGGTAATCAGTGTGGCAACAATTGAAATCCAGATTGTGCGGAAGAAAACAACGCCGTAAGCAGGATTGAACATCTGCTTGTATGCCGCGAGGGTGAACTGCCACTCAACACCGCCATAAAGGCCTTTCTTGAGGAAGCTGTACAGGATGATGATGGCAAGAGGTGCTACGAAGAAAACCGTGAACCAGATGCCCATTGGCCAGGCGTACTTAACCCCGGGATTCAGTTTCTTCTTCATTTCTCAATGTCCTCGACAATATAGCCGTCATTAGCGCTCCAGGATACGTAAACCTTATCCTTCCATTCAATTTCCGGACCATCATCCAGATAGTTGGTGTGCTGCTTGAAAACCTTGATGAGTGTTCCGTTCTCAAGCCGGACGTAGAACTTTGACTGGAAACCTGAATATACAGGCTCTTCAACTATACCTTCGAAAACATTTATGTCGTTTCTATCCGTTTTTGGCGGTTCTGTCGTAATGCGGATCTTTTCAGGGCGCACTGAAACGCAGACCTGCTGACCCGGTTGTGTCATGTCGTAGTCGGTGACCTGAATGCTCTTTGGAAGTTCAGGAATGTCGAGACGGCACATATACTCAGTTTCATTTTCTGTTGTCTTGTATGGTGTGCATTCCTCAACACGTGCCGTAAACAGGTTTGTCTCGCCGATAAACTTTGCGACGAACTCTGTTGCCGGGCTTTCATAAATTTCAAACGGAGTACCTACCTGAAGAACCTTGCCCTGGTTCATGACTGCGATTCTGTCAGATACAGACAGAGCTTCTGACTGGTCATGAGTTACGTAGATGAACGTAATGCCAATCTTGTCGTGCAGGGCGTCAAGATCGACGAGCAGCTGAGTCCTGAGCTTTGCATCAAGAGCAGAAAGCGGCTCATCAAGCAACAGGACTGACGGTTCATTGATAAGTGCGCGGGCAATGGCGACACGCTGCTTCTGACCACCTGAAAGCTGATTCGGCTTCTTGTCTGCATGTGCATCAAGCTGGACAAGGTGCAGGTATTCTTTTACTTTTGCATCAATTTCCTGCTTTGGAACTTTCTTAAGCTTAAGCGGGAATGCAATGTTGTCAAAAACTGAGAGATGGGGGAACAGCGCATAACTCTGGAATACAGTATTGGAAGGGCGCTTGTCAGGAGGAAGAGAAAGCACATCCTTGTCATCGAAAAGGACGGCTCCCGTATCCGGAAATTCAAAACCTGCGATAATGCGGAGCAATGTGGTCTTGCCACACCCGGATGGACCAAGAAGTGAGAAGAACT
>JAZUFS010000109.1:0-7312 GCA_045640805.1 Treponemataceae bacterium | reverse complement strand
CAGAAGTCAGAAGGCCAGATTTTCATGGACAAGGTGATGGCATGGCGTGAAAAGAATAAAGACTGGCTTACAAACGAAGAGATAGATGAAATATTCAATATTCCACGTACTATAGAGCCGTTCGTACGTCATCCAGAAGATATTAGTTTTGGAGAATAAAATGCAGCCTCTCTATTTACTTGATACGAACATCATCTCTGAAATGACGAAACCTTTTCCTGATGAAAGAGTGATTCAGAAAATAATCGAAAACAAGCAGTTAAGCAGAATATGTTCAGTTACATTTGATGAAATGCTCTATGGAGCGAAACGTCTTGAAAAGGGAAAGAAACGAAGCGAATTGTTCTATTTCTGCACTGATTATATACAGATTAATTATGAGATTATCCCCTTTGATGTACACGCGAGCTGGATAAACTCAGATTTACGGGAACGTCTTGAAGCTGCAGGCAAGAAAGCACCTTATTCAGATTCCATGATTGCGGCGACGGCTATTGCGAACAATCTCGTGCTCGTCACGCGCAATGTAAAGGACTTCGAGGCAATTCAGGAGGTTTCCCCCCTGATGGTCGAAAACTGGTTTGAGTGATTACCCCAGCCGCGCAATCAGCTCAAGGCACATGCGGCCGTTATGGTACGGGCATTTCCAGGGCTCGGTAATCGGGCGCTCTATCGGCTCGTCTTTGTCAGTTACGCTTGAGAACCATTCGCTGCCGGGACGTTTGTCTACCATGACGTCCATGATGTACGCGTAGATTGTTTCGGCGGCGTTCTTGAAAGCGGCGGCTTTATCTGTATTTCCGGCTGCTTCCGCTTTTTTCCATGCGTTCACGAAACCCACGACGGCTTCGGCTTCTACCCACCAGACGCGCTCTGTGTTCATGACTTCGTGACCGGCCGCTTCTCCCCTGCTTTCAAGGTTCAGGGCCCTGCCGTCAAACGCCTTTTCAAGCACGCAGCGGGCAAGTTCACCAGTGATGGCGCGCGTTTTTTCCACGGCTGTAAGGGCCCGGATTCTGTCAGCAGCGCACGCACCGTTTCCTTTTCCGAATGCGCCGGCTTTGACAGCGGCTTCAAGCACATCCGAAGCCCAGTCCAGAAGCCAGCTTGATTCGGCGTCGTGGCCATAGGAGTGAATGTCTGCAAGGTTATTGAGGTCTGCGTCGAAAAATGTTTCAATACGGCGCAGTTTCGGGTTGTACATCTTATCCGCGGCGATTGTCAGAAGGCGTGTCAGAGCGGCCGCAACTGCACGGCTTTCAGGATCTGCACGCAGCAAACCCGTATATCCTTCAACAAGATGAAGCAGCGTGTTCATCGATTTGTCTGCAACGACGCCCTGGTCACAGATTGCACTTTCAACAGGAGTCTTCCAGTCGGCAGTGAACGCCTCAAGATAACCGACAGAATCAGTGCAGTATGCTTCTATGCACTCAAAAAGATGATACGCAAGACGCAGTGCCTCGCGGCATCCGGTTGCGCGGTAATATGATGACAGCGCATAAATGCCGAATGCCTGATTATACGCGTTCTTAGTGGTGTCGGCAGGCTTTCCGTCATAAGAGAGCATCCAGAAGATGCCACCGTTTTCGTTGTCAAAGGCGTGGTCGCGCAGGAACTCGTACGCGTGGTCAGCATATCCCTTAAGTTCAGGATCTTTGAGTGTCATGTAGCAGTTTGAATAAAACCAGAGGATGCGGCTGTGCAGAATGACGCCCTTATCCGCTTTTTCATCAACGGCGAGATCATATCCCTTGTAGCCGTAAAAACCGCCGTACTCATCATCCCGCAAGCTGTTCCAATACGGAATGATTACATTCCGAAGATGTTTTTCTGCATCAAAAAGTGACATGACTGCCTCCAGAAAAAAAGAGCGCGGATGAAGCTGACCACAACATCCGCGCGGGAGGAAAATGATAAAAACTTCCTACGGTGCACAAATCCGTATTAGTTGGTTATCTTTTCACCGGTTTCCCGGCACTTTTTATAGTAGCATTTATTGAAGTTTTTGTCAGTAATAATTTTCCCTTATGTTACTGTCTGAAAAACGTCTGATACAGATGGTCGTCGAGCGTCTTTATTACGGCACCTTTTTTGAACGTAAGTTTTTTAGCAGACAGGGCACTGAACCACGTGAATACGTTTTCCAGAAGTTCGCCTGCTTTTCCGGGAAGCCTTATGGTGCCTGATGTCGCATATTGTGACAGGAAGACCATTCCCACGAGCGTAAGTGCGCGTGAAAGTCCTGTTTCAAGGGCACCAAGCGTTATGGGGAATGTGCCGATTCGCGTAAGGACACGGCCTGCCGGTGACAGAAGTGCAGCCGCAGTTACTGTCACAAGGATGATGAATGACGGGAAGATGCGCACCTTCCTGCGGCGTATGCGCGCGGCAATGTAGAAAATGACGGTCATTACTGCCATGACACGTACATCCTGTACGAAGAAAAATGCAAGCATGATGCAGAGTGCCACACAGAAGCGGATTGTTCCCGCACACATGCTTTCCTGTTCGTTCCCGCTTTCTGAAGCCGATGCCGCAGGAATGTCGCCATTGTCTGTACTGCAGGCTGCAGCAAACCAGTGGGAGCAGCTCATGAACGCCTCTGCAAAAAAGCCGAGGATCGTTGCCGTAATGATTCCGACCGCCAGAAGCACGGGCGCGACGTAACGGGTACTACCACCGAAAAGAAGGAAGTACGACAGTGCTATCTGCGCCATATTGTTGGCCAATGCGCCCCCAAGGCTTATTCCCACGGCAGAAAATGCAGCGCGCCCAGTCACACGGGAGTGGCCGCACCGGAAAAGGAGCCACATGACGACTGCGCTTGAGAATGAACCTGCAAGCGAGAACAGGAATACGTACGAGAAGAGAGTGCCGCTTATGAGAGCCTGCGTAAGGACTTTCAGCGTTACAAGCAGGAAATACTCACCGGCAGACAGTGCGATGTAAAGTGCTAGCAGGACAGGCAGGTTCGCAAGTCCGAGTCTCATGAACGGCACAGGCTTAGGAATGGCATATTCCACTGCAGAAAGGAGCATGCAGAGTGCACCGAGGAATGTGATGAGCCTTGTCCGCTTACCAGTCGAGTACATCGTCATCCTCCCCGGCAAGCTGCTTTTCGGCTTCAGTAAGCCCGTCATCCAGCGTCACAATAATTCTGTTTGGCAGGCATGCCGCGAAGTGCCCTGCCCCCGGTCCGACCTTCCCCATATGAACGCAGGTAAGGTCACGGCACGTTGAGTTTTCAAAACGGATGGTACCATCCTCAATGACAAGTACGGCGGGTCCCTGCACTCCAGTAAGTTCAATCGTCTGGTCAACATCGAGCGAGTACACGTATTCCGTGCCATCAACAGTGATAAGGGCACGCGCCTGTCTGGCGTTATTTCCCGCAGGACCTGCACCCCACGCTGATCCGAACACACCGGCAAAACCAAGCGACATGACAATTGCCGCTATGAAAACGAGCGCTATGAGTACATCTCCAACGGTAAGCGTCCGCTTATCAGTCATGCTTCCACTCCCATCCGCTTTCGGAAGAAGAATATGTAGTAGAAAATGAAAATGGCGGTACTGCACAGCCACGTAATCGGATAAACCCAGTTTACGGTTTCAATTGTGCGGTTGATGATTCCCGAAACGAACAGGATTGTCACACGGATGATGCACCAGCAGGCAAGCAGGACGAACATGGGAACATTTGCCTTGCCGTGACCGCGGAAAACTGCGGCCATTGCATGTGAAAACGCCAGAAACGCATAGAAAAGAGAGCACGTCCGTATGCGGGCTACTCCAAAAGCAATTGCGGCCGGATTATCATCAAACGCACGGATAACGGCTGGTGCAAATGCATACATAAGCAGTCCGATTACCTCCGCCATAATGACCGGACAGCACACGCCGAAAAGAGCGCCTTTTTTTACACGGTCAGGTCGTTTCGCACCGATATTCTGCCCGATGAAAGTTGTCAGCGCCATGGTAAAGCACGTGATTGGCAGGAATGCGAATCCCTCAATTTTAGAATAGGCACCGTGCCCCGCCATTGCATCTGAGCCAAACCAGTTGATATAGGACTGTACGATCGCGTTTGCGAAACCGATGATTGAGTTCTGCAATCCTGATGGGATTCCGTACTTTATGATTTTACGCACGGTGGGGCTATCCATGCATATTTTTGAAGGTATGAACTGGTAATCCTCTTTTGTCCGGAGAAGGCGGAACATGCAGAGGAATGCACTCAAAAACTGAGAGACAGCCGTTGCGAAAGCGGCAGCCCCTACTCCATATCCGAAACCAGCGACAAGAATCAGGTCGAGCACAATGTTTGTCATGGATGAGATTATCAGGTAATAGAGCGGATGTTTGCTGTCTCCTGCCGCCTGCAGTATTCCAAGGAACGTATTGTACATGACAAAGCCGATTGAACCCGCGAAATATATGCGGAAGTACCGTACGCTCAGCGGCATTACATTCTCGGGAGTATCAAGCCAGCGTAAGATTACCGGTGCGCCGAAAATGCCGATGACCATGAGGATGATTCCGGCAAAGATGCTCAATGCAATGAATGTATGGACGGCAGTCTGCGTGCGTTCCCTGTCCTGAGCTCCTATGTAATTTGCAATGACGACACCTGCGCCCAATGCGACGCCGCCGAAAAAGCCGGTTATGAGGAAGATGAGGTTGCCGCTTGAAGAAACGGCCGCAAGTGCTTCTGACCCGGTGAAATTGCCGACGATGAGACTGTCTGCAGTGTTATAAAGCTGCTGGAAAAGCTGTCCTATGAAAACCGGTATGGCGAAAGAAATCATCTTTTTCCAGACGGATCCTTCTGTCATCAGCGTCTTTGAAGTTGCCATAGCCGTATTCTAATACTAAGTAATTATGAATGCAATAAATGCATAGTTCACACTTTCAAACCGGATGTGCCATTTTTCAGACCTTGCAGATACCAGATTTATCCCTTATCATGTTTTATATGCAGAACTTAAAGTTACATGGCAGCAAGAACATCCGCGATATTGGTGGCAAGGCATCAAGTTTCATCTGCGAAGAGACAGGAAAACCGCTCACCGTCAGGAACGGCGTTATCTACCGTGGCGGTCACCTGAAGAAAATCAACAGGAAAGACGCAAGGATTCTGCATGAAGACATCAACCTTAGTCTGATAATAGACCTGCGCACACCGGATGAGATTCAGCAGAAGCCCGACAAGCCCGTCACTGGTGCCACACACGTCCACATGCCTGTCTACACGAACGCGCAGTTCGGCATTACCCACGAAAACTGGAAGACTGACACCTGGGAAGAACTTACGGCACGCATTCCGAACATGTGCGAACTGTATGCAAAGGCACTCCGCGATGACAGTCTTGAGCATATGAGCGGAATCATCCGGAAAATCATTACGCACAGGCCAGAAGACGGCGCACTGCTCTACCACTGCACTGAAGGAAAAGACAGAACGGGCATTATAAGCGACATACTGCTCCGTCTGCTCGGTGTAAGTGAAGAAGATATTTACGAAGACTACGTTTTCACAAACGCCGTTTCAATGCGTCATGCAAAAAAATACACGTTCCTCATCATGCTCTTAAAGCACGACCGTGACGCTGCAGACCGTCTTGAGTTCATCATGTCCGCTGACCCGAGCTTCCTGAAAGCCGCTGAGGATGTCATGATCGGCGACTGGGGCAGCTTTGAGCAGTTCGTATCAGACGGCCTGAAACTCACCGACGACGAGATAGCCGCGTTCCGTAATAACTACCTGGTCTGAGCCACCACCCTGCAGTTGCCGTTTTTCTTCATTTTGATTATATTTAATGCACTATGAAGAAGAATCTTATCCCTGTGACACTGCTGACCGGTTATCTGGGAGCCGGTAAAACTACCCTTCTCAACTACGTTCTGAACAACCAGAAGGGCTACAAGGTAGCCGTTATTGTTAACGACATTGGTGAGGTGAATATCGACGCGGACCTGATTGAAAAGGGCGCCGGTATTGTTGAAGAAGACAAGCAGTCTCTCGTTCCGCTGCAGAATGGCTGTATCTGCTGTTCGCTCAAGACGGACCTGATGAATCAGATTATTTCTCTTGCAAAGACCGGCAAGTTTGACTACATCCTGATTGAGGCAAGCGGTATCTGTGAGCCGATGCCTATTGCGCAGTCAATTGAGGCGCTTTCTGGCAACACGGGCGACAGAAGCATTCCGGCTGTCTGTAAGCTTGACAACATTGTCACTGTTGTTGATGCAGCCCGCCTTGTCACCGAGTTCGGAAGCGGCAACAGCCTTCTTAAGAAAGACATTGAGGAAGAGGATATTGAGGCCCTGCTCATCCAGCAGATTGAGTTCTGTAATACGATTCTGATCAACAAGACAGACCTTGTTACACCAGAGCAGCTCGCTGAGGTAAAGCAGATTGTCCGCACGCTGCAGCCATCTGCTGAAATGATTGAGACTCAGAAGGGCGTTGTTGACTTGGACAAGATTCTCGGCACAAACTCGTTCGACTTTGAGAAAGTCTACTCTACTGCAGGCTGGATCCAGAAGCTGGAAGAGTCTGAAAAAGAGGAAGATGACGACGACGATGAGCATGAGCATGGCGAGCACGAGCATCATCATGAGCACGAGGAAGAACACGAGCACCACCATCACGACGATGACGACGATGAGCATGAGCACCATGAGCACGGACATCATCACCACCATCATGACCATGACCACGAAGATGGCGACACACTCTACCACATTGAGGAATACGGCATCGGCACTTTCGTGTACTACGTGCGCCGTCCGTTTGACCGCATGAAGCTTGAGGCGTTCGCAAGCAACTGGCCTGACAGCGTCATCCGCGCAAAGGGCATCGTCTGGTTCAGCGACGACAACGACGAGGCATTCATTCTTGAACAGGCCGGAAAGCAGATTCAGGCAGGCTATTCAGGCGACTGGATGGCGACCGCTCCTAAACGCCAGATCCGCATGGCACTCGACAATGATCCAGAGTTCGCCAAGAACTGGGATGAGAAGGTCGGCGACCGTATGTGTAAGCTCGTATTCATCGGCAAGCACATGGATGTGAAGAAGATCACCGCAGACCTTGACGCCTGCACGGTGGACCCGAAACTCTAGAAAAGCAAACCAGAGGGGCGCCTGCCCCTCGGCCGCACTTTGAACTGACCCCATTTTTTTAGACAATACTACGCACATTTCAGGCTGAAATTCAACGGTGAATTCCAGCCTAGTTTTTTCTGTATGCGTTCAGTGTTATAGAACTGAATAAACCCTGTTATCAGTTCTTCCATCTCTCTGT
>JAZUFS010000108.1:0-6566 GCA_045640805.1 Treponemataceae bacterium | reverse complement strand
AATGTACTTTTTCTGAAATCCTCACGATAGATGCTCAGACGGCATTTACAACATATGAGGCAGTTGTACTAAACAAGCCTGTTCTTGAAAAATACGTACAATTCTCTGGGACTCCGCTTGTTTCAGAACATATGTTCCGGGTAAGAATTGGAACGCCAATAAGAAAACTTGTAGAAGAGTGTGGCGGATTCAAACAGTCTGTATATAAAATCGTCACAAACGGGCTTATTAAAGGTACAGCAGTATCTGATCTGGACACTCCTGTCACGGCAGATCTGCAGTCTGTGACATTCCTGCCAAAGGCAATAATTCCATTCCAGAAACAGGTGAACTGCATACGGTGTGGTGGATGTCACCGTGTGTGTCCCAAGCAGATTCATGCAGACAAACTTTTTTCGTATTACTATTTCCATACAGAAGCTGATGAGCGTATCCTGAATATGGCTTCGGAATGTACACTCTGCGGCGTCTGTGACACGGCATGTCCTGCACGTCTGCCACTTTCCCAGACAATTTCATTGCTTCAAGGTGGTGTAAAATGAAGACAAGTTACGAGCAGCTTACACTGGCACCATTCTGTTACTCAGTTCCATCTGTCGGGCAAAGCAGTAAAGCAGTAATAATTCTTTTCATTCCTCAGCTTGTCCTGCTGTTCTTTACCCACAGCATAGCAAGCCTTATTTTAATAGCCATTGCTATTGGAGCCTCAATTCTTGCGGATATAACTGACTCATTCGTCAGAAACCGTACGTATACACTTACTTCATCAGTTGTACTTCAGGGAATGCTCATTGGTATGTTCATTCCATCTACATATCCGCAGTTTAAGGCGTTTGTAATAATTTACATGACACTGCTTCTTTCAAAGTATGCATTCGGTGGTTTTGCACAGGCATGGGCAAATCCTGCAGCAGTTTCTGTCATCGTACTTTATCTGTTCGGATATAAGGAATTCCCGAAATTTCTTGTTGATTCAACAATACTGCAGGCACCGGATGCATTTACAAAACTCATTAACCAGGGCAAATTCACGCTCTGCAGCTTCGATGCAGATATAACAGCATTCCTTAATACAAAAGTGTTCCATTTTGCAGGTATTGTCCTGCCTGACGGATATGTCTCACTTTTCTGGGATACAGGTAATGTCATTCCAGCTCTCCGTTTTAATCTTCTGACACTTATTGCAACGCTGTATCTCATATCATTTAATCTGTCTGACTGGCTCATTCCTTTTGTCTATCTTTTTACATATTCGATTGCAGTACGTATCTTCGGTCTTGTACCATCTGCAGGACTCTGGTTCCAGGGAGACATACTTCTTGCACTTTGTACAAGCGGCACTTTTGTTGCTGCGTTCTTTATCCTCCCATGGGGAGGAACTACGCCGCTCACGATTGTGGGCAAGTGTATTTATTCTGCATTCGCCGGTATATTCGCCTTTTTCCTTAATGGTTGCGGAACAGGAAACATCGGAACAATGTTCGTGATCCTTATCATGAATATTATTTCACCTGTAATTCAGTTTATTGAAGACAAGGTTTACCTGTTCGTACTTGATAAAAAACAGAGGGTTGAAGAATGAATGCATCTCTGAAGAAACTCTTAATTAAATACGGCTATTTCTGTCTGATTATATTTGCCTTATTTCTTCTGCTTACATTAAGTACCGTCCTTTCAAGAAAATCCTGGACACTTGGCCTTAAAACGCAGATTCAGAATACGATTGATACGGTTTATCCAGAAGACAAACTGACAGTAGAAAATGCAATACAGATTGAGCAGCCAATCGCGGTATCTGCTGCATGTTACAAACTTACCAGGGAAGGAGAATCCACGGGAAACGGACGGGCAGTGCTGGTTCGCGTCACCGGAATTGCAGGCCCGGAAGCATGTCTTTACATACGAAAACCTGGCGAAGATTCATTTACTTATGTCGGAGTCATCAGTGATGATAACCTCTACGATACATCATTCCCATGGTACGGTGTTTCATACAGACAGATTACTTACTGGCAGAAACGCATTCCACTCATAATCGGGGAGGCTTCAAGATGAAAAAGAATGCCATGCTGCTTTATATATCAGCTTTCCTTTCAATCATCATTCCAACTCCAGCAAGACTTGCATACGGTATAATCATGCTGTTTACACTGAATATTGTCATGATTCTTGGTACTACAGCAAAGTTTTTAATAAAGAAACTTGATATAGAAGAGCTTGAACCTGTCTGCCTTATCATTTTCCTTTATGCGGTAACCATTTTCTGCAAGCAGCTGCTTATTTTATATTCTCCGGTTATAGCACTTACATTGAGTTTCGCACTATATCTCATACCAATTTCTTCGTTTATCCTCGGCTATATAATTACTGACAGAGAAATATCGCCAAAAGTACTATACGCGAAGAATATGACTGCATCAGGATTATTTACTGCAAGTGCTCTTCTTTTTTATCTTATCCGTGAATTGCTCGCATTTGGATCAATTTCAATACCTTTAAGAAAAGGAATTCATGTAATCCAGCTGTTCTCTAATAAAATTTCTGAATACACCTATTTCTTTGCAACAATTCCAGGTTCTTTCGTCATTCTTGCAGTTATTGTCGCAATATATAATTTCATTGAAAGAAATGTTGAAATAAGCAGGAGGAAAAACTGATGATAACAGATACTATTTTTCTTTATCTGATTTTCTCTTGTGCCGTTCTGGTATATGGTACCGGTTTGAAAAGAATACTTGCATATTCATTAAAACCAAAAAAAGTACTTTTCCAGATGCTTCGCATGATACTTACCACCATCATTTCCGTGGTGGTTTGCCGCGGTATTTCGCTTCTTTTCCTTGTACCGGCAAGACTTCAGGAATTATTCCCGTTTGTCTGCATCATTTTTACGTATCTGTTCTCACTTGTAACAGAAAAACTCTTTGAGTACATATTTCACATTGAAGTAAAGGAATTTTCAATTACAATCTGTTCAGTGCTTATTGCAGTCAATGAGGGACTTACCATGTTCCATACCATATTGATTGGAACAGTATGTATCCTTTCATTCTTCTTCATACTTCCTATACTGTATGCAATACGGCAGAGACTTCATTACTCACAGCAGCAAATCGATTTCAAAAAAGGTGCGCTGATTTTCCTGAGCCTTGCACTCATCATGCTTGTTCTTTTTTCCTTGAATGTTTCAGCCTTTAATCTGGGAGCAATCTGATGGCACTTACACTTGAGCTTTTTCCATTAATCATTATTTCAGTTTCTGCACTTTTCGTTCTTTTAATTATCTGGTTCAAGACAAAAGCAGACTCCACAATTGCTGAAGATGAAGCAGAATACCTTTCTGTTTCAAAAGCAAACGAAACAGATACAGTAACGACCATGAGAGCAGTCGTCAGATGTTCTCCTGAAAGAAATATACCTCATAAGAGACTGCAGTACGACCGCATGACTGATTGCAGGCTTTTTAAGGAATTGTATGAAAATGAAGCCTTCTGCGAATATGGATGTCTTGGATATGGTACATGCGTTTCATATTGTCCGCAGAAAGCAATCATAATTCACAATGGAACTGCGATAATTACAGATTCATGTACAGGTTGCGGTCTCTGTGTAAATCAGTGTCCGCAGAAGATAATTCAGCTTGTTCCAATTGAGAAAGAGTATTTCATTCAGTGTGCTGCAACAGGAGTTAAAGCAAATAAAAACTGTTCAACAGGATGTCAGGATTGTGGTTTGTGTTCTGAATCAGTAAATCTTTCTCTTGAGCTTGCTAACAAATGTCCAACAAAACGTATACAGAGAATAAGTTTTTCAAATAAATTCAGCTTTAAAATCAAACATCTTTTGTATAATCTTATTTCTAAAAAAAGAAATAAGAGATAGAATTGCTATATGGGTATTGCACATATCTGTTATATCCTCAGACTGTCAGATTCATATCTCAATGATTCTGAAGAAACAGAAAGAGAATATCAGACAAACATTAAACCAGTCCTCACGTATCTGTACGCTAATCCGGCATTTTCCCTGTCGATTTCAATGTCAGGCTTAATGCTGGAATGGTTTGATGAAAATCATCCTGAATTCAAATCAGTTCTTGATGAGCTTATTACCCGTAAACAGATTGAAATGATTGGGGGAGGCTACTATAATCCGCTTTTCCCGTTATTACCTCCCATTGACCGCGTCGCACAAATAGAACTGTATACAACGTTAATCCGTAGAATTACAGGAAAGCGTCCCCGTGGTATGTATCTTGAGGGAAGCAGTTGGGATCCTTCGCTTATAAACGGAATCAAGACCGCAGGCATGGAATATCTTCTGCTTGATTCTTCAGTTACTAATACAGGAAGGCCCGGCCAGTCTGTACAATACTGTCCGCTTGTAGTTGAAGATGCAGGAAAGACACTGACAATCCTTCCTATGATTCAGTCAATGCTTCCTACCGTTCAGACAAAAGCTGAAAGTTATGTAACGCGACTGAAAAAAATTGCCCTCAGTAATGATACGCCGCTCATCTGCTGTATGATGTCTCCTGAACATTTGAGTTCATTAATTGAATCAGGATGGTTTGCATCATTCATAAAAGAAGTCAGTAACTATTCAGTAATTTCTTTTTCAAAACCGTCACAGTATCTAAAAGCAGCAGAGATTTTCTCTCATTGTTTCATTCCTTCCGGATCAATTCTTCCTCATTTAAGTGCACGGGATTTTGTATCTCAGAACAGGGAAATTGATTCCCTGTATGCGCGTATGCTGTATGTAAGTACTGAAATTTCACAATACCGGGGCGATAAGGTACGAAAAAAAGCAGCCCGTGATGAACTTCTAAAGGCCCAGCACTTCCGTTCTTACTGGCCAGATGAACTTTCTGCCACCCAGACGCTTGCTCTAAGAAAACAGATGTACCATCATCTGCTTACCGCTGAATCAATAATCAATGAAAATTCTAAACCCGAAGAATTCCTGAGTGCAAGTTTTGATTACGACATGGACGGATATAATGAATTCCTCTTCAGATTCCCGTTCTACAGTGCCTTCGTAAGTACACTCGGAGGAGCACTTTTCGAACTTGATGTTCTTCACTGTTCAGCACAATATACATTACCGGCATCTGCAAGCGGTGATTTCGCTGCAAGAAAATTCTTTACCGATCTTCTTGTCGACGAAGACACATTTACGCATCTCTATCAGTACGGAACAATGCTTGGTGAAGCTATTTATGCGTTAAATCGTTATAAAACCGTATCTTTTACACGTGCCAAACATGAAATAATCCTTCGCGCGACAGGTCAATACGCCGCACAAGACACATCGTTAATAAAAAAGTATACATTCTCAGAAAGCGGAGTAAAAGTCCAGTACATAATCAAGAACGAAAGTGACAGTCCGCTGGAAGCACTTTTTGCCGTTGAATCTAATGTAGCGCTTCCTGAACTTGATGAAGAACGTACCCTGGAGGCTATCAGTGGTGATAAGCGTGAAATAGCATGCCAGGATCAGATGTTCATTCGCCAGCAGAATGTTTCATATTTCCAGATATCAGATAAACACACTGAAACAACATTCATGTTTGAGCCAAATGAAGATGCTAGTCTCTGTCTTGTTCCGCTTAAAGCAGATGATACATATATCTCAACCTGCACAACTTTCTACTGGAAACTTTCAATTCAGCCGGGATATGAAGTTGAAAAAACACTGTTCCTGAATATCCGTTCACCAGGAAAAAATGCACTTTCAAAAAAGAAGCGCAAAAAGAAGTAAACTGACCGTTTACAACACTCATAACCACTTGTATATCATGCAGTAAGTAATTATTATGTTAGTATTATGAACAGACGATTAATTACTTCAGCATTACCTTATGTAAATAATGTACCACACCTGGGCAACTGTCTTCAGGTGCTGTCAGCCGACGTTTTCGCACGTTTCTGCCGCAGCCGCGGATATGACACACTGTATGTCTGCGGAACCGATGAATACGGAACCGCTACCGAGACAAAAGCTCTTGAAGAGCACAAGAAACCACGTGAACTCTGCGATTACTATCACGCAATCCACAAGGATATATACGACTGGTTCGGCATCAACTTCGACTATTTCGGACGCACATCTACGCCGCAGCAGACAGAAATCGTACAGGGCCTTTTCAAAGCCCTTGATGACCGCGGCTTCATAAAGGAAAACACCATTGAGCAGCTTTTCTGTCCTGAATGCGAACGCTTCCTTGCAGACCGCTACGTCCGAGGAACATGCCCGCACTGCGGTTACGAAGACGCACGAGGCGACCAGTGCGAGCACTGCGGAAAGCTCCTTGATCCGACAGAGCTCAAGGCACCACGCTGCTCAACATGCGGCGCAACACCAATCCTTAAATCAACAAAGCACCTGTATATCGACCTGCCTGGCATCCAGAAAGATTACGCTCCTTGGATGAAGAAGCAGTCAGCAGAAGGCGAGTGGGAGAAGAACTCAGTCCAGATGACTGAAGCATGGATCCGCGACGGCCTTCATGAGCGCGCAATCACACGCGACCTTAAGTGGGGTATTCCAGTTCCAAAGGAAGG
>JAZUFS010000107.1:0-23589 GCA_045640805.1 Treponemataceae bacterium | reverse complement strand
AGCGTCGTTCCTCAGGTGGCCAAGGTGCAGTGGCTTATTTGTATTCGGGCTTGAGAACTCAATCATGACGCGGCGGCCGGCAAGAGGAGCCTTGTCTTCCTTATTCAGAGAACCGTACGTATCAGCCTGCTCATGAATGGTCTTGAGCGTTGTTGTTGCGGCGGCGGCTTTATTAAGCTTTGCGTTGACGTACGGGCCAACATTAAGGAATGTTCCTGCCTCGGCAGCCTTTGCCGCGAGCTCGCTGTTGATGATCTTTACGACCTCAGCCGCAATCATCGGAGGAGCCATGCGCAGTGTCTTTGCAAATGTAAACATCGGGATACCGACATCGCCCATCTCTGGGTTTGGCGGCGTTTCAAGCAACAGACCAGATGCTTCAACAGCAGGAACTTCAAGTCCCTTGTTTTTGATGAAAATGTTGATTGCCTCAGCTGCGATAAGACCGCATTGTGTCCGTAAATCTGCCATGGATGGCCTCCTGATTTCATTTATGGTGCAAAGTTTAGCAAAAAACTGCGTTATTTTCAACAAGAAAGGCAATTTCGCTTTACTATTTCATACCATGTCGCTATCATTACTTTTATGAGTAACAATACAGAAAACGCTGTTTCAAGCGCACTTTTCACTGATTTTTATGAATTGACCATGGCACAGGGGTATTGGAAAAACCACATGGATGCTCCTGCAGTATTTGACATGTTCTTCAGAAGAAATCCCTTCAACGGCGGATTTTCAGTTTTCGCCGGTCTTGAGACACTTCTTGATTACGTTACGTCTTTCCGTTTCAGGGATGAAGACATTGAGTACCTGCGCAGTCTGAAATCATTTGATGATGCTTTCCTTGATTATCTGAAGGATTTTCACTTTACCGGAGACATGTACGCAATGCAGGAAGGCAGCGTCATCTTCCCGAACGAACCGATTGTCCGCATTCACGCAAATCTGATTGAGGCCCAGATTCTCGAAGGCCTCGTCCTGAACACGATAAACTTCCAGAGCCTTATCGCCACAAAGACAGCCCGCGTATGGCTTGCTTCAAAGAAAGGCGGCATCATGGAATTCGGACTTCGCCGCGCACAGGGATACGACGGCGCAATGAGTGCGACACGGGCTGCTTACATTGGCGGTGCTGCAGGTACGTCAAACACGCTCGCGGGTCTTGAGTATAAGATTCCTGTCATGGGAACCATGGCTCACTCCTGGATCATGAGTTTCCCGACCGAGCTTGAAGCTTTTGAAGCATATGCCGAAATCTATCCGGATAAGGCGATCTTCCTGATTGATACCTATGACACGCTCAATTCCGGTATCATCAATGCCATTAAAGCAGGCGCAAAACTTGTCGAAAAAGGCTACAACTTCGGTGTACGCCTTGATTCAGGAGATATCCAGTATCTGACTGCCGAAGTCAGAAAACGGCTCGATGCAGCAGGTTTCCCGCAGGCGACAATCTCCGTTTCAAACGAACTAACAGAAGAAATCATTGACGCGCTCGTACTTAAAGGCGCGCCAATCAACAGCTGGGGCGTTGGAACACACATGGTCACCGGCGGTAATGAAGCGAGTTTCACCGGCGTTTACAAGCTCGCCGCACGCAATAATCCTGACGGCGGCGACATGATTCCCGCAATGAAGTTCTCTGACAATCCTGAAAAGACGACAAACCCGGGCATCAAGAACGTGTACCGTCTTTTCGATGCTGACGGAATGGCAAAAGCTGACATTCTCGCACTTGAAGGCGAAACCGTTGAAGTTGGCAAAGATGCACGGTATTATCACCCTTCAGTCGATTACAGGCAGTTCAGTTTCAAGGCATCACGTGTGGAACCGCTTCTGAAAAAAGTGCTTGAGAAGGGCGAACGCACACAGCCGAAACCTGACGCTGTAGTTGCACTGCGCAAAGCACGGGAAACACTTGTAAAGCAGCTCGAATATCTTGATCCGACATACAAGCGCATCCTTAATCCGCACATCTACAAGGTATCAATTACAGAGAAACTCAAGGAACTGAAACTGAAGTTCATTGCTGAAAGGATTAAATAAAAAAGCGGGGCTTACGCTCCGCTTTTGTCTTCTACAGCAGCATCATTCATCTTCCATACTGAACTTGGCACCAGTGATATCATCAAGTGCCTTCTCTTCTTCCTTAAACACTTCTGCCTTGTACTCTTTTTCCGCCTTTTCCCGCAGCTTGGTGATGACTTTACGGTTCTTCATTTTCTCTGCAAAAACCTTGCGCTTTTCTTCAATGACAAGTTCTGCCTGTGCCAGCTCTTCCAGCAATTCACCCTTTCTGAGTTTAAGACGGACCTTATACGCCTCATTTGCCTGCATGGCAGGAATATCACTGGTGATGCGCACATTTCCAGCCGCAACCATTTCGCGCGCAATCTGCTCAAGCTCAAGTTTTATCTTATCCGCAACGGCAATAGCTGCCGCAAGATCAAGTTTTGCCTGATCTTCTTCAAACTCGCGTAAATCAAGTACTTTCTGAAGTGAAAATTCAAAGCGTTTCATGCGCCCGTTTCAGCCGCGACAAGCTCTTCTTCCGGAATCTCAACTCCCGCAAGTTTTCCCAGAGCGAGCAGTGTTTCACGTACCGGTGCAGGATCTTCCACCTGCTGCATGAGAAATTCCTCGATTGCAGGATGTGCATCAATTGCTGCATCTACATCTGCACTTGAGCCGCGGGCATAAGCGCCTACGGTAATCATATCCTCGTTTTCCGCATATGCAGCCATAAGGCGCCGGACTTTAGAACATGCCTGCTTTGTAGCTGCTCCCGAAACAGTATTTGCAAGACGGCTGATAGACTGAAGGACATCAATTGCCGGATAATGATATGCCTGTGCAAGTTTTCTGTTCAGGACAATATGTCCGTCAAGAATACCACGCGCAGTATCCGCAATTGGCTCATCCATATCGTCACCGTCAACAAGAACAGTGTAGAATGCAGTAACGGTTCCCTTCAATGATGAGCCTGAACGCTCCATAAGTTTTGGCATGAGTTCGAATACACTGGGTGTGTATCCACGCTGTGCCGGCGGTTCACCGATTGCAAGTCCTATTTCACGCTGGGCACGGGCAAAACGGGTGACCGAGTCAAACATGAGCATGACGTCTTTTCCCTGATCGCGGAAATACTCTGCTACAGCAGTCGCGACATACGCACCGCGAAGACGGCAGAGCGGCGACTGGTCAGAAGTGGCGACGACAAGAACTGAGCGCTTAAGACCTTCCGGACCGAGATCATTTTCAATAAAGTCAACAACCTCGCGACCACGTTCTCCAATAAGGGCAATGACGTTGATGTCAGCATTTGTGTTACGGGCAATCATGCCGAGCAGCGTCGATTTACCGACACCAGAACCCGCGAAAATACCCAGACGCTGTCCGCGGCCGACTGCCAGAAGCGAGTCAATTGCACGGATACCCGTAACGACACGTTTTTTGATTGGTTTTCTGTCGAGCGGATCCGGTGGTGAAGCTACTGCCGGGTAATATGTCTCGGGAACAATCTCGCCTTTTCTGTCGTAGGCATGTCCGGTGGCATCAAGGACAC
The DNA here is from genome assembly GCA_045640805.1 of Treponemataceae bacterium. Taxonomy (GTDB): domain Bacteria; phylum Spirochaetota; class Spirochaetia; order Treponematales; family Treponemataceae; genus Treponema_I. Next base: position 20,024 of record JAZUFS010000107.1, on the reverse strand, counting down.
GGCCAAGCAATTCTTTGCCGACACCTACCTGCAGCACCTCACCGGAGGCTGTGACACGGCTTCCAATCTCAATACCCTTTGTCTCGCCATAGGCCATAAGTTTCACGGTAGTACCGTCAAGACCGACAACCTCGGCAAGGACAGATTCTTTTGAGTAAGGAATTTCAATGGAGCAGATTTCACCGACGACGGATTGGGGGCCGCGGCTTTCAATAAGCATACCGTTTACACGGGTTACTTCGCCGGTAAAACGGATTGTATCGGTGTGCTCTACTCTATTCAGGTATTTACTGAATAAATTGTCCATAACCAACCACCTAGTCGTTCATGGCACTTGATTTATTGACAGTCTTGATTGGAGAAATCTCAAGAATCTTCTGCTCAAGTTCATTCAGCTGGCTTGAAATGCGGGCATCAATTGCACCGAAATCTGTCTCGATGATACAACCGCCGCGCTCTACGCTGGAATCTTCTGCAACAGTAATATTCCTGACACTTTCTACAGCCTGCATGAAGTCTTTTGTATGCTCTGTCGTCAGTTCAAGATCGGCAAGGTTAACACGGATGGTGACATCACCACGTCCCTTAACCTTTCTCAATGCCTGCAGGATATTCTGCATGACGACGCTTCTCTGGTTTTCAGAAATAACCTTGACGACCTTACGTGAAATAAGAAGTACGAGTTCTACAATCTGCTGCTCAGTTTCATCAAGGATTTCCTGGCGCTTGTCGACTGTTTTTTCAAGGATTGTATGAAGGCGGTCAATAAGGCGCTGGGCTTCCTGCTTTCCTTCGTTGTAACCTTCCTCACTTCCCTTGTCAAAACCGTCTTTGTAAGCATCTCCGGTAATTTTATCTTTCTTTGTCTCTGCTTCCAGAGTAATTTCGCGTGCCTTTTCCTCAGCTTTCTTTATGATGTCTTCAGCTTCAGTTGCAGCCTGCTGTCTGATAACAGCTGCTTCATCCGTCTTCCTGCGGACTTCTTCAAATGCATTGTCCTGTGCACTTCTAATGATTTCTTCTGCTTCTGCCTGGGCATTTTCAAGCATCTGGGCTTTCTGCTTTTCCCATTCTGCCTTGAACTCCTCAGCTTCACGCTTCAGATCATCAACTGTTGGGCCTGTATACTCAGGAACGGCTTCTTCCTTCTTTTCTTCTTCTTCCGGCTCATAAATCTTGGCCAGCTGAAGCATTACCTTTCCTTTTCCTTTCGTTATTTCCTGTGGTGTAAATACGTTTTTCTACATATCAGGCTACCTTACACAACGAGCTCATCTTCACCAGAACGGGCGATGACGATTTCACCGGAGTCTTCAAGACGACGGATTGTTGATACGATTTTCTGCTGGGCCTCTTCAACGTCCTTCAAGCGTACAGGTCCCATGAACTCCATATCCTCTTTCAACATACCTGCAGCACGCTTTGACATGTTGCGGAAGATCTTATCCTGAACTTCGGTATCAACGGCCTTAAGCGCTTTTGCGAGTTCCTGCGTATCGACTTCGCGCATAACCTTCTGGATAGCACGGTCGTCCAGCATGACGATATCTTCGAAAACGAACATTCGCTTCTTGATCTCTTCTGCCAGGTCCGGATCTTCTTCTTCGAGAGATTCCATGATGGACTTTTCAGAAGAACGGTCAACAAGGTTGAGGATTTCAACGATGCTTTCGACACCACCTGCTGCCGTGTAGTCTTCGCTGGACAGAGTAGACAGTTTCTTTTCAAGAACACGTTCAACTTCACGAAGAACGTCAGGAGAAGTACGGTCCATCGTTGCAATACGCCGTGCAACTTCACTCTGAATGTCATCAGGCAGGTTCTGCAGGATGATTGACGCCTTGTTAGGTTCCAGATATGCAAGAATAAGGGCTATTGTCTGCGGATGTTCCTGCTGGATGAAGTTTAACAGATGGGCTGGGTCTGTACGGCGGATAAAGTCGAACGGACGAACCTGAAGACTGCTTGTAAGGCGGTTGATGATATCAATTGCCTTCTGGCTTCCGACTGATTTTTCGAGCAATTCACGGGCGAAGTCAATACCACCGGATGTAATGAAGTTCTGAGCCTTCATCAAATCCTGGAATTCGCGCAGAACCTGTTCCTTGAACTCTGAATCAACAGTTTCAAGGCGGGCTATTTCAAAGGTCAGCGTTTCAACTTCGTCTTCACGAAGATGCTTGAAAATTTCTGAGGATATTTCTGAACCAAGTGCAACAAGGAATATTGCGGCTTTCTGGCGGCCGTTCAGACTTTTGTAATCTTTTTTCTTACCACCTGCACCCTTTCCGGCTGGCTTTCCGCCTTTGGCAGCAGGTGCTGCTTTTGCGTCTGACATACTTTTATTCCTCCGTCAACCAGGTTCTAATGAGCATTGCGATATCCTCAGGATGCTCTTTTGCCATGGCAATTGCAGTTTCCTGAAGTTCCGCACGCTCCCGCTCTTCGATGGACATTGTAACTTCCATACCAGCCTGCTCTGCCTCCCAAAGCGTCTTCTCCCTTTCCATCTGATGCTGGCGGAGAATTGCTTCTTCCTTGAGGCGGCGCTTTCTCTCAACCTCACGGCTGATAAAGCGGAATACAATAAATGCAATCAGTACAGCAGCAATACCGATACAGATGTAAATGATTGTCTTCTGCATCTGCTCTTTCTTTCTGTACTCTTCATCTGCGGCATTGTGTTCGGCAGTGCGGTCAATGCGGATTCTCGTTACTGAAACAGAGTCATTGCGGCTCTTGTCATAACCGACAGCGTCCTGAACAAGCTTAATTGCTTCATTCAGGTCGTCATCAGAAACCGGAGTAAATGTCCATCCTTCTGTACCAAGGATTACATTACCCTTTTCGTCGTAATTGCGTGTCCATGTACCGTCAATGTTGACAGAAACTGTTCTGCGTCCCATTTCCGGACGAACCGTTTCCTGTGTCTTTGTCGTCTGGATTGCGTAATTTGTCTTTGTACCCTTCTCTTCGGTAACCGTATACTGATTTTCAAGGTCGACGTATGAAGGCGGGTTCTCTCCTTCAACGCCGGCGGCTCCCTCCGGAGTCCTCAAGACACCTTTTGATGTCTTTTCAACGTTTTCCTGAGAAAGAACGAATGAATCAACCGTTTTCAGTTCACTGTAAGAAGTATCCGGGTCATCTTCCTGCAGGACGATAGGAGGATGTTCTTCCTTTTCTACCGTCTTTTCAGAGAAATCCATATCAATCTTTATCTGCAGGTCACGGACACGGTCAGTCCCAAAAATACTCTGAAGAAGCGCAAGAACTTTTACACGGTAACTGTTTTCAAGGTCAGAAATAATCTTCTGCTGCTGCTTTACGCCATCAAGTTCTGATTCAATACTGGCTGTATCAAGATTACCGAGTTCTTTTCCGGTCCGGTCAAGAATCGTAATATTATCTGCTGTCAGGCCATCAACAGCACGCATGATCAGGTTTCTGATTCCTTCAATCTTCTTTGTGTTTGTCGTAATGTCACTGCCGGGCCTTGGCGTAATGACAACACTTGCAGTAGTCGGATTCTGATCGGCTGAGAATGTCGTCTTTTCAGGAATTGTAATTGACAGGTTTGCATCATCGACATCATCAAGTGCCATGATGAGCTGCTGAACTTCGCCGATAATAGCGTTGCGCTTGTTCAGATTACGTTCGAAATCTGTGGTAGTCCAGCGCTCCACATCAAGGAAATCCCACGGATCAATGGAACTAGGAACAAGACCTTCCTGATTGAGGAGTGCCTTCATTCTGCGTGCCGTAGCCTGATCTTTTACGGAGATTATTCCGGTTGCACTGACGGTATATTCAACATTCTCCTGATCAAGTCTGAAGAGGATGTCATCACGCTTGCTTTCATCAGTAATAGCTGTCTGAAAAAGCGGAACCGTCGTTGGTGTTGATGAGATTTTAGAAACGGCGATGATGACGCCAATAATGACGACAACAATGCCTATGAGAATGATTTTTTGGACCAGAGTCCACTTTGACCATAAAGCCTTAATCTGATCCAGCAGTTTTTTAAACCATTCGTTCATTTAGCCCTCCCGTGAACGAATAACAACATACTGTTTCTTGAATTATAACACAAATTTCTTTATCTGAAAAGACTTTATGTAAAAAAGAGAAAAATGTACCGCAAAATGCAATGAATAGAGATGAATCAGAAGCTTAAATAACTGAAACCAGATGTCAGCGTGTTGTCTGAATGTCAGACCAGGCCTGTGTCAGGCGATCAATTACATTCTGGGCAAGACTCAGCGAAAGGCTTGCTTCTGCCATGGCGATGGTGACATCATGCACATCGACAGAATCAGGATCAGTTACAAGAGCCTGCGCCATGCTTGAACTTTCCTGCTGCTTGTCATTCACGTAATTGACTGCATCAAGCAGATACTCTTCAAACGACGATTTTACTTTCTTTCCAGAAACGCTTTCATCAGACAGTGAATTACCGGCAGCTGTTGTTGCTGTAAGTGGTGACGAACCGATATGAGCAGGATTTGTACGCATCATCTGGAATGATGACATGATTGAAAGATTATCAGACATGGCTTTTCCCTTCCAGTCTTAATGGTACATCACTTACTGAGCGATTGCAAGAGCCTGCTGGAACATTTCCTTGGAGCCCTGAATTACGCTGGAATTAGCCTCGTAAGCACGTGATGCTGAAATAAGATCTACCATTTCAGTTACGATATCGATATTAGGATACTCTACGTAACCGGCATGAGGACCGGAAAGAATTGCATCCGGGTTGGTCGGATCATATACAAAACGGCCTTCTGACGTATCTTTCTGAATTTCAGCTACACGAACGCCGGTACCGATTGTCGTGTCAAAATCTGCGGGGGCATTGAAACCGTAGTACTGTGCACCCGCACGAGATGCAACAATGACGGTAGATTTCTTGTAGGGGCCGCCGTCTGCAGTGCGTGTTGTATTTGCGTTAGCGATATTATCTGCGATAACGTCTGTTCTGAGGCGTTCAACGCTCATTCCTGTTGCTGCTATGTTAATGCTTGAAAAAAGACCCATTGTTTTACTCCTTTACGAAACTATCTCTTAAGAACTGTCTTTACCTGTGAGAACTCAAAGTTTTCCATCTGTGTCAAGAGCTGGTACTGAAGTTGAGTCTTCAGGATGAGCATTGCTTCTTCTTCAGCGTCTACGTTGTTACCGTTTGCCTTTGATGTTGACGTGTAATCAAGCGTAGTCTTCGGTGTAACTTCCTGATAAGAAGCCGCTGCTTTTGTTGACTGAACGTGGCGCGGATCAGATGTCAACATCGTAAACTCTTCACCCGCATTCTTTTCCCTTTCAATAGCACGTGTCAGTTCACTTTCAAATGTAACTGAAGAGCGCTTGAAATTAGGAACTTCTGAGTTTGCCAGGTTATTGGCACTTACCTGATACCTGAGACTTGAAACATCAAGTGCCCTATGCAGCAGGTCCACATCTCTTGAAAAACTGTTCATTTCGTATCCCCTCCCGGAACCAAAAAAAATAGCCGAAGGTGCCCGTACTTAATTTTCTGGGTCTTCAGCTATATTTTCGGCATTTGAAAAATGAAGTTAAGTCTTTTTTCAAAAAAAGGGCAGCCATTTCTGGCTGCCCAAAACGCATATGTATGAACCTACCTAAGGATCAAATCTATTACAGATAATCGTTGTAGAGGTTTACAAGGTTAGCTGCGTTCTTTGTCTCACATTCCTTTACGAATGCGTTCCAATCCTTGCTCAGGTCTTTCTGACCGAGGATGAACTGGAGTGACCATGAAGCGATGCAGTCCTTGAGTGGTGTACCCCAAAGGTTAGCCTGCTCTGTATCATCTTCGTCGAATGCGACAGCTGGTGACAGTGGCTTTGAATCGCGGTACTTGCCGAGGCGGTCATAGAAGCTCTGGTGAATTGGTGAGAAGTTATCAGCCATTTCAACGCATGTATGACCATACCAGAAGTTACCACCTGCATAACCCCATTCAAGACGGATATCAACATCATCGTCAGCACCTGGAATTGACAGACCACCGCACTTGAAGCCAGGGAGGAGAGCCTTTACCTGAAGACCAGTTTCAGCATCTTCAACCCAGTGCCATGTCTTTCCTTCCGGACCCCACTTGTACAGTGAGTATGCCTCTGAAGAGTACCACAGCCAGTCAACGAAGCGCATCATCTTGATGAAGCCTTCTTCGCCGAGTTCTTTGCGAGCGCGTTCTGCAATCATGACACCGTTTTCAAGGCGTGCATTCTCTGCTGAGTAGCGGTTTGTTGCAACTGGGGTAAGAGCATAGTATGTCTCGAAGTTTCCTTCTCCAAGAGCATCCTTCAGGCCCTGCTCCCATGTTGTGAGCTGACCGCGGTTGATGCTGATGATAGCTGTCTTACCATTGTAGAACTTGTTGCAGGCTGTTGTATCGTCCTGTGTGAATGTTTCAGGATCGAGGATGCCTTCAGCAACGTACTTGTTTGCACATTCGAGGAACTTCTTCATAGCATCTGAAGTACCTGCGAAGTAGAACTTCTTTGAAGCCTGGTCGTACTGAACACCATTTCCGAGTGCCCAACCAGCATCAATACCGAATGAGTTACCCATGAGCTTCAGGAGGTTACCACCTGTACCCTGTCCTGACTCAGAACCGCACCACAGGTCTGACCATACATAGTCGTTGGCACCAATGATACCCTGCTTTACCATGTAAGCCTTTACCTTCTTGAGGTCTTCGCGGAGGCTGTCCCATGTCCAGTCAATTTCTTCCTTAGCTACATCAATTCCTGCACCTTCGAAATAGTCCTTGCGTACGAAAATGGTGTAATCCTGCATTGCCTTCTCAAGCATACCTGGAAGGCGATAGTACTTACCGTCTGTCTTTACAATTGTATCAACATCAGTCTTCATGTTGTACTTGTTGTAGAATGCCATGTAGTTAGGCATGTACTGTACATAGTCTGATACTGGAACAACTGCACCGCCACCGGCGAACTTTGACTCATCATATACCTTTGGAATGATGTAAGCTGAGTCACCAGCATTGATTGACAGAGTAATCTTGTCTGTATAAACGCTTGAATCATAAGAAATGATGTCAAGGTGTACGTTTGTCAGATCTTCGATATCCTTGAAGATACCTTCTGTCTTCCATGTGTCCACCATTGCATACCATGAAGCGTCACTGAAGAACATTGAGTATGTTACAGGAACGTCTGAGTGGAATGTCACATCCTCACCGAACTGATAATCGAGTTTGGCTGCTGCTGGAGCTGCTGCTGGAGCTGCTGCTGGAGCAGTTGTCTTTGTGTCTTTCTTTCCACCTGCAAAGAGAGCACAAACCATCATGAGAGCAACGAGAATAGTTGCAAACTTTTTCATAGATTTCCTCCTTGTTTATCTATGTTTATGTTGAATAAACAACACATTTATATCCACGACCGAACTTACGGCCGAGATTCCCTTATTCCTTTACGCCACCAAGCATCATGCCCTGAACGTAGTATTTCTGAATGAACGGATATACACAGATGATAGGTGCGGCCATCAAAAGCATTGAACATGCCTTGATGTTTGCAGCAACCTGCATCTTGTCACCGGCGGCGTCACCAGGATCTGACGTCTGGGAAGCACCGGTAATGATTGTCTTAAGATAGAATGCAACCGGCCATTTTTCTTTGCTGTCAAGGTACAGGAACGCTGTAAACCAGTTGTTCCAATAACCTACTGCATAGAACAGAACCATTGTTGCAATGATTGGCTTTGAAAGCGGCAGAACGATTCTGAAGAAGATTCCTGTCTTTGAAAGGCCGTCAAGTTCGCCAGCTTCCTCAAGGTCATGAGGAACACCGTCAAAGAATGACCGCATGAGCAGAACATAATACGTGCTTATCATGCCAGGCAGGATGAAACCCATCATTGTGTCACGAAGACCAAGACGAATCATCAGGACGTATGTCGGAATCAGACCACCTGCAAAGTACATGGTGAAGATGATGAACGGTGTAAAGAACCTGTTCAGTCTCAGCTGCTTCTTTGACAGCGGATACGCCAGGCATGAACTGAAGAAGATTGAGAGGAACGTTCCGATGACTGAATACACCAGAGTGTTCTTATAGAACTTAAGGAACTCACCTTTCTCAAGAACTTTTTTATAGGTTGTAACATTGAATTCAACAGGAATAATGCTTACCTTTCCCTGCATGATTGCCTGTTCTGATGAAAATGACTGGGCTACCAGATACAGGAACGGATACAAAGTCAGGAAACAGATGATTACCATCAGGATATCATTGAAAACAGTGAATACCCTGTAGCCCTGTGACTCACGGCGGTAACCTGCCTTTCTTTTCTTAGTAAGTGCGGTCTGTGTAAGTATTGTATTATCTGACATTTTTTACCTCCCGATTACCACAAACTGCTTTCAGTTGTCTTTTTGGAAACAAAGTTCGCGACAGAAAGGAGCACAAAGTTGATTATGCCTTCAAAGAGACCTACAGCAGTTGCATAACTGTAGTTGGCAGAGCCAAGACCCATACGGTAAACGTATGTGGAAATGATATCCGAAGTTTCATATGTCATCGGGTTATACAGAAGGAATACTTTCTCAAAAGCACCGCCAGAACCAACAAGACCACCAATATCAAGAATAAGCAGTGTCGTAATCGTTGGCATGATGCATGGAATGGTGATATGCCACACACGCTGGAAATGACCGGCACCATCAACTTCTGCAGCTTCGTACAGAGACGGATTAATATTGGTGATTGCCGCCAGATACAGGATGGTACCCCATCCAAGTCCCTGCCAGATACCTGAAGAAACGAAGATGGTGCAGAACCACTCAGGAAGGGCGACGAACGTTATCGGATCCTTTCCGAAATACTGCAGTAAATGATTTATTGGTCCGTTGATTGACAGAAGCTCACGAATCATACCTGCAACAATAACCATGGAAATGAAGTGTGGCAGATAAGAAACAGTCTGAACGAACTTCTTCCAGTGAATGTTCTTGATTTCATTCAGAAGAAGTGCAAAAGTCAGGGTTAACGGGAATCTGAACAGAAGATAGACAAAGTTCAGATAAAGCGTATTTCTGAACGCACGCCAGAAGCTCGGGTCTCCGATAAACTGCTTGAAATAGCGGAAGCCACTCCATTTTTCACCGAAAATACTGCCACCAGCCTTGTATCTGCGGAAAGCAATGATATTACCTGCCATTGGCAGATATCTGAAGATAACATAATAGACAATAGGAACAATCATAAGAGCATACAGTTCCCAGTTCTGTCTGAAGTGTTTTCCCCAGTTGAACTTTATTTTTACTTCGTTTTTCAAATTTTCCTCCATCACCAAAGTAGAAGCAACCAGCTCAATCAATTATGTTTAACACTAACATACTTGCATACTAGTTGTCTACAATTCAAATAGTAAGTCACATTTGCTCACTTGTCAATCTTTTTTTTGTACTTTTTTTCATAAATTTTTTATAAAAAAGTTTGCAAAGCCAGGTTTGTTATGCTAGTATATTAGTATGGTAGCTAACAACAGCGTTACATTATTTATTGATGTAGCCCAGCTCGTTCTTGCCGTTGCAGCCGGAGCATTCTTTTTCTGGGGGCTGATGACAATGGTCTCAGGTCTTAAAAATAAGGATGATCCTGTATGCGCAAAACAGAAAAAGAATAAAAGCATTATCATCCTTATATGTGGATGTCTGCTTTATATGGGCTACACATTCTTTTCAGACCTTGAATCAATGCTGCTCGCAGATTATAATCTAATTGCTGTTGCTCTCCGTGCTTTTTGGAGGACGGTTCTTAATACGGGATTCATTCCCCTGCTTCCAGTTGTATTGCAACGGACCAGAAGAAAGTAAGGAAACAGACAGGAGTCAAAAATGCATATTTCACCAAAACAGGCTAACGAAAACAACAGGGAATACGCTTTCCGCATTATCCGCGAGAATATCCTCAACCTGGAGATTCAGCCAGGCAGCATGATTGGCGAGCAGGATATTGCACAGAAACTGAATATGTCACGTACACCGGTTCACGAAGCACTTCTTGAACTGTCAAAATCAAAGATTGTCGAAATCCTTCCCCAGAGAGGATGCCGCGTTTCAATGATTGACCTGTCACTTGTTGAAGAAGCACGTTTTATCCGCAAGACAATGGAATCTGCAATTGTTCAGATGGCATGTGACATGGCTACAGAACGTGACATTCTTGAACTTCAGGATAATGTCCGTCTTCAGGAGTTCTACCTGGCTACCCAGTCAATGGATAAGATCATGGAACTTGATGATGCATTCCACAGTTATATGTACAAACTGTGCAACAAGATGCAGTGCTACTACATGGTTCAGCTCATGAACGTTCATTTTGACCGCCTTCGCGCAATGAGTCTTCATTCAGTTAAGGAAATCAAGATTGTTGATGACCACAAGGCTCTTCTTGAGGCAATAAAGAACAAAGATAAAGATGAAGCACTCAGACTTCTTGAGAAGCACCTGTCACGCCTTGAAGTTGATAAAGATGCAATCAAGGCACAATACCCAGAATATTTTGTAAATTAATCAATACACTAAACATACTTACAAAAAAAAGCACCCCTTAGGGTGCTTTTTTTTGCTTTTCCTTTTTTACAGGATGTACTTTGACAGGTCCTGATTCTGGACAACGTTCTTCAGTTTCTCATCCACGTAATCAGCAGTGATTTCTATTGTCTCACCGGCATGCTCATCCGCTTCGAAAGAAAGGTCTTCAAGCAGTGTCTCCATGATTGTATGCAGACGCCGTGCACCAATATTCTCAACGCGCTGGTTTACATCGGCAGCAAGTGTACTCATGCGCTCAATTGCTTCGTCCGCAAACCTGATCGTTACGTTTTCCGTTGCAAGCAGACTCTCGTACTGACGGGTAAGAGAATTCTTCGGCTCAGTCAGAATCTTCTTGAAATCATCCGCGTTGAGGGAATCGAGTTCGACACGCAGCGGGAAGCGGCCCTGCAGCTCCGGAATAAGGTCACTCGGCTTTGATACATTGAAAGCACCTGCTGCAATGAACAGAATGTGGGTTGTATCAACGACACCGAACTTAGTGTTCACGTTGGAACCTTCTACAATAGGAAGAATATCGCGCTGGACACCTTCGCGGGAAACATCCTGGCCGCGTGAATCTGAACCGCCGGTTGCTATCTTGTCGATTTCATCAATGAAGATGATGCCCATCTGCTCGACACGGCGCTTTGCCTCTTCTGACACCTTGTCAGGATCGGTCATGCGGTCAAGTTGCTCTTCAGTAAGGATGCGGCGTGCTTCGGCAATGGTAACAGTCTTTTTCTTCTGATTTCCGCCAGAAAGCATGGAGGTGATGTTCTGCATCGTCTCCTCAATCTCATCCATATTGCCGCCGGCAAGAATTTCCATGTTTGGCATTGGGGAACGGCGGCTTACGGTAATTTCGACAGTACGCTCCTCGAGCTTGCCTTCTCGGAGCATGGCGCGGAATTTCTCACGGGTACTCTGAGCGCCACCCGATGAGCCCGATGCTGCACTGTCTGCACCATACGCAGACGCAGCGTCTCCAAGCGCAATCGTGTTTCCTGCAGATGCAGTGCCGTCAGCAACTGCACCCTGAGCGTTATCTGCCTTTGAGGCACTGCCTTCTTTAGAAGCATCATCTGCTTGGGGGATGGACGGCTTTACAGTAACAGTACCGAAACTGGCAACATTGCCGAAAATATTGCCGATTGCGAATCCCTTTGGCGCGCCAGAAGCCGGCTTTGCGTCAGGCTTCTTTGGTGCGGCTTCCGGTCTGCTTCCAGGCAACAGAAGGTCAAGAAGTTTTTCCTCAACAGCTTCCTCTGCTTTTGCCTTGAGCGTTTCCTGCATCTCAGCCTTTACAAGGTTGATGCCCACTGACATAAGGTCGCGGACCATGCTTTCCACATCACGACCGACATATCCGACTTCAGTATACTTGGTAGCCTCTACCTTAAGGAAAGGAGCACCGACAAGCTTTGCAAGACGGCGTGCTATCTCTGTCTTACCGACACCGGTAGGTCCGATCATGAGAATGTTCTTTGGAGCAATCTCATCGCGGATATCTTCCGGGAGCTTGAGACGGCGCGTTCTGTTTCTGAGCGCGATTGCAACTGATTTCTTTGCTTTATGCTGGCCGACAATGTAGTTGTCGAGCTGCTTTACTATCTCTTTCGGTGTAAGCTCTTCAAGAGCATGTTTCGTTTCCATTACAGTTCCTCCACGGTGATGTGGCCGTTCGTATAAATGCAGATGTTTCCGGCAATCTTCAGGCTCTTTTCTGCAATTTCACGTGCTGACAGGTCAGTAGCTTCTGTATAGGCAAGCGCCGCCGCGTACGCGTAGTTACCGCCGGAACCGATTGCCAGGATATCATTTTCGGGTTCAATGACATCGCCGTTTCCTGAAATGAGCAGGATTTTCTCCTGATTGGCGACGAGGAGCAGCGCTTCAAGGTTACGGAGTGCCTTGTCAGTACGCCACATTTTTGCAAGCTCGACGGCGGCGCGTGTGATATCCCCGTTATACTCGCCAAGCTTTGCCTCAAATTTATCGAAAAGGTTGAATGCATCTGCCGTGGCGCCTGCAAATCCCGTAAGAACCTTTCCGTTATAGATTCGGCGCACTTTGCGTGCATTGCCTTTCATTACTGTCTCGCCCATAGTGACCTGACCGTCACCTGCCATTGCGACATGGCCGTCTTTTTTAACTGCTATGACTGTTGTACTTCTTACTTTAGGTAAACTCATGTCTGTTTTCCTCATTCTTTTCCATGCGGATGAGCACGGTTGTATGTTTCTATCAGCCTGGAGGCTGTAATATGCGTATAACGCTGTGTTGTCGAAATGCTCGAATGCCCGAGCAGTTCCTGCACGACACGGATGTCGGCGCCGTTATTCAGCAGCACTGTAGCGAACGTATGGCGGAACGAGTGCGGAGAAACAGGCTTGTTAGTGCCTTCAACGCCAGAATAGCGTGACACGATTGTCCGTATGCTGCGGGCCGAAAGGCCGGTACCCCTTTGATTTATGAACACCTGAGGTACACTTACTTCCGCCTTAAGTTTCATCTTGCGTTCAGGCAGATACAGTTTCAATGCATTCACTGCTTCCGGCGTCAGGAAAACGCGTCTGTCCTTGTTACCCTTTCCATGAACTATAGCCCATGTCATATCAGGCGAAAAGTCCTTGAGCTTAAGGCCTGCGAGTTCACTGACACGGCATCCGGTAGAGTACAGCACTTCGAAAATGCAGTAATCACGTGCAGCCCATAACAGTTCCTTCTGCTCCGGTGCCTCAATGAGCGCATTCACTTCGTTCTCTGTCATGAAGCGGGGAACACGAATTGGGTTCTTTACGGTCTTCAATTCAAGAGCAGGATTACTATCAATATACTGAAGTCTGTGACAATAGGCAAATAAAGAACGGACGGCGGCAACAAAACGGTTTATGCTTGCCGGAGCACGTTTTTCACGAACAAGAAGCGCAACACACGTACGAAGATGATCAGGAGTAACTGCAGAAAGCATGACAGGCTCAGACAAACGCTGGACAGCAAGCAGGCGGAGCAGTTTTTCCAAATCGAGACGATAGCCCGAAACCGTATTCGGGGAGACGATGCGGACGTTTTCCTGATAAATGAGGAACTCTTCAGCTGTATCGCTGACCGTTCTGTCCGTCATTCTCTGTCAGGTTCTCCCTCGTCTTCATCTGCTGTGTGCAGGTAGCTGCAGTCAGGATTGATGCAGGACTTGAACGAACCATGCTTCTTGTCGAACTTTTCTACCATGAACTGTCCGCACTTAGGACAGACGGCTGAAAGCGGCTTGAAGTGGGTGATGAAATCGCACTTCGGGTAGTTCGTGCAGCCGAAGAATTCCTTGCCCTTGCCCTTTGTCTTACGGGCAACAATTTCACCGTCACAACCAGGGCGCGGACATTTTGCCAGCGGAATTGATTTCGTGTTATGGCATGCCGGGAAGCCTGAACATGCAAGGAAGTAACCGAAACGGCCAAGTTTCTTGAGCATAGGTTTTCCGCAGAGGTCGCACGTCTTGTCAGAAACTTCATCCATGGTACCCTTGACGCTTTCAAGAGACCCCATGAGCTCGTCTACGCGTTCCTTGAACGGAAAGTAGAAGCCCTTCATCATGTCAGGCCAGCGGAACTTGCCCTCTTCTACGGCATCAAGTTGATTTTCAACTTCTGCAGTGAAATTCTCGTTAATGACTTCAGGGAAAGATTCCACGAGGATTTCATTAATCATGCGGCCAAGAGGTGTCGGCACAAGCTGCTTGTTGCTTCTGTTGACATAATAGCGTTCCAGAAGGACAGAAATGATTGGCGCATATGTTGACGGGCGTCCAATGCCCTTTTCTTCGAGCATCTTTACGATGGTAGCATCTGTGTAGCGGGCAGGTCCCTGTGTGAAATGCTGTTCAGGAGTGAATGAAGAGGCAGTGAGCTTCTCGCCCATCTTGAGAGACGGTACGCTGCCTGAAATTTCTTCTTTTGAGGACAGCAGCTTGATGACACTGTAGAAGCCCTTATCCGTCAGCTTGCTTGCCGTAACGCGGAACAATGCATCACCCGCCTGAATGTCAAAACTCGTCGTGCTTGATTTTGCGTTTTTCATCTGGCTTGAGACGAACGCCTCCCAGATGATTGTATACAGACGGAGCTGGTCACGCGTAAGATAATTTTTTACGTAATCAGGTGTGTACTTAGTATAGGTCGGGCGGATGGCTTCATGCGCGTCCTGAGCCTTTGCGCCGACAGCATATTCTACGGCGGCATCGGGCAGCTGGTCAGGATATTCCTTTGCAATCCACTCGCGGACGTCATTGAGCGCAGTCTGTGAAATACGTACAGAGTCTGTACGCATGTAGGTAATGAGACCGACGCGGCTTGAACCGATGTTGACGCCTTCATACAGCTGCTGTGCGAGCTGCATGGTCTTCTTAGATGTAAAGCCCAGTCTGTTGGCGGCTGCCTGCTGAAGTTTACTTGTTGTAAAAGGTGCCTTAGGCTTAAGTGTGCGCTCCTGGGTCTTAATGTCAGTGACGACAGGTTCAGATGATTTGATTTCTTCTATTATCTTGCGTACATCAGCATCACAGGTAAGGACCGGTTTCTTTCCCTTGTACTGGAAAAGCTGTGCTGCAATTTTCGTTTTTCCTTTCAGGAATTCAGCTTCAAGTGTCCAGTATTCTTCAGGAATGAAATCTTCAACTTCCTTTTCACGCTCACAGATAAGTCTGAGTGCAACTGACTGAACACGGCCAGCAGAAAGACCGTTCTTTACTTTCTTCCAGAGAAGCGGAGAAAGATTATATCCGACCAGACGGTCAAGAACACGGCGGGCCTTCTGAGCGTCAACGCGGTCTTCCACAATATCCTGAGGATGCTTTACAGCTTCCTTTATGGCAACTGGAGTAATTTCATTGAAAACAATTCTGCTTACAGGGGCATTCGTCTTACCGGTAAAAGCATTGCGCAGATGCCATGCGATTGCTTCTCCTTCCCGGTCATTATCACTTGCGAGCAGGACTACATCTGCTTTCTTCGCTTCTTTCTGTAAATCCTTAAGAATAGAGGTTCTTCCACGGACCGTAATGTATTCCGGCTGGAAATCGTTGTCTACATCAATTGCGATGCGTGACTTTGGCAGATCAATCAGATGTCCCATTGAGGCGCGTACGACGTAGCCCGAACCAAGATATTTCTCTATTGTCTTTGCCTTAGCAGGAGACTCTACTACGACAAGCGTTGTTTTCTTCGTTTTCTTTGCCGGCTTGGAAGCCTTTGATGACCTGGCAGTCTTTGTTGATTTTGTTGTCTTCGTTTTTTTTGTTGTCTTTGATTCTTTAGCTGTTTCTGCCATTACGCACCTTTCCTTTGAGTGTCATGCCTTAAAACAAAGAATTTTCCGCCGGACAGAAAGCATAGACCGCATCAATGACATTCTGAATGTCATCGGCTACGGGCGCACCTTCCTGTACGTACTTAAGTACACCAGACGGAAGCATGAACACATCCTTATTTTCATTATGACGTTCTGCAACATCCTTTTGCGCATAGGCGATTGCCTGCGGATGAAACCAGACGTCGCGATTCTGCTCAATTGCAAAATCTACTGTAATGAGCGCACCCGATTTCTGGGGAGCCTCAATACAGAGCACACCACGCGACACACCTGATATAAGCCTGTCACGTTCAGGAAAATAATAATTCCTGGGTGTTTCTTCAAGCGGGTACTCACTTAAGATGCAGCCACCATTTCTCAAAATGGATGATGCAAGTTTCTTGTGTGCCGCAGGATAGATGACATCTAACCCGGAACCAAGCAGGGCTGCAGTTTTACCTGACTCCCCGGTTGCAAGCACGGCATCAAGAGCGCCTTTATGAGCAGCCCCATCTATGCCGGCAGCAAGACCTGACACAACAGTGATTCCCTTTTCAGCACAAGCCTTTGCGGAGGCAAGTGCCGCCTTAAGACCAGTGTTTGTAGCATGCCGTGTTCCCACGATGCCGAGGCACGGGGCTTTCAGGCATGAAATATCGCCGCGGTAATATAACGCAAACGGCGGCTGCGGGATTTCCCTCAGCAAAGCAGGATACGCATCATCGTCAAAAGTGACGAGTGATATACCGTACTGCTCCATTATCTGAATGTCACGTTCAGACCGGACTTTTATACCGTCATTTGACCATGCCGCCTTTATGGGACGGCCGACAATCAGTTCAAGGTCCTTTTTAGAAAGTAATGCGAGAGCCGATACATTGTCAAGTTTTTTCAGCAACTGAAGCCGTTCTCCGCATGAAAGAAATCTCATACGGGTAAGAGCCAGCGTCAGAAGCAGCTTGTTTTCATTGATAAAGGGCATCAAGTACTACCTTTTTGTTCCTTTCTGCATCTTCCCTCAGTTTTTCATCAGTCGTTGTCTGAAGGATTCTGTCATAAAGGTCAGAAGCTTTCTGGAATTGACCGGTAATGTACCAGACTCGCGCAAGAACAAACATAGCCTCTGTATGTTTGGTATCAATTTCAAGCAAAGACTCGAGATACGGAATTGCCTCTTCAGCTCTGTTCATTTCAAACACATACAACACGGAAAGACCGTACAACGCCCGTACATATCTTCCTTCAATTGCAAGCGCGCGGAGATAGGCAGATTCGGCAAGATTCAGATAATAATCACGCTCTGTCATGTCACCGGTTGCGTTGTAATCAAGTGCTGATTCCGCCATATATCCCGCAGAGACACCTACATAATAGTAGAGATTCTGATTTGAGGGATAAATTTCAATCGCCTTCTGGAAAGCATCAAGCGCCAGCCTGTACTGCTGATTATCAAGATATCGTGTTCCGAGCAGCTTCCACCATACTCCGGTCTGCTGTGTTGCCTGGATGATATCTTCTATCCGTGTCTGATATTCTTCTATGCCGGCAGTGATTTCTTCTATTGAAGTAGGATTATCAACATCCTCTTCCAGAAGCTGCATCTGTCTTGCAAGCTGTTTTTTATTACTACAGGATGAGAATACGAGACATATCAGACAGAATATCAGTATAAGTGAAGTTAATTCAGTCTTTTTCATCTTTTTCGTCCCCTATAGTATTATTACCGTTGCGTGCCGGAAAATATTCGTCATGATACATTTGAAGCTCATCATTTGTAATATGTGTATAAATCTGCGTAGTGGCAAGGTCAGAATGACCTAAAAGTTCCTGAACAGAACGTAAATCAGCACCACCAGCAAGAAGATGGGTTGCAAACGAATGTCTGAGTGTATGTACTTTTGCGCTTACTCCGGAAAGTGCCTCCAATTCCTGAAACTTTTTCCAGATACCTTTACGTGAAAGCTGCTTTCCCTGATAGTTTACAAAAAGCCATGGAACAGCCTTGCCCTTGACCAGGACCGGCCGCGCATCGTTCAGCCATGCTTCAAGACGCCGGTAAGCCTCATCTCCAAATGGAATAAGCCTTTCCTTGTCACCTTTTCCCGTTACCCACAGAATGCGTTCATCCATGTGAACATTCTGCAGGAGCAGATTTGACGCTTCACTTATACGCAGTCCCGAAGAATAGATCAGTTCGAAAAGAGCCCTGTCCCTGATACCAAGTGGGGTGGAAGTATCAATGACAGAAAGCAGTTTTTCGACCTGTTCTACTGACAGGACCCGTGGAAGTGCCCGGTGGACTTTTGGGCGTTCCAGAAGGAGTGCAATATTCTCATTCCACACTCCCCTACGTACAAGATATGCACCGAATGAACGCAGTGCCGATATGTCTTTTGCGACCGTCAGTTCATCTGCTGACGTATGGCGGTCAACAAAATAGAGCATCAACTGCTGAACGGTAAGATCTTTTATGACGAACTGTTTTTTATCGCACCATTCTACGAACTGAGCGGCTGCAATAAGGTACGTTTCTGCAGTCAGGACTGCCTTACTGTCAGCCGTAAGCAAATCATTCCGCCAGCCGGTAAGCAGCGGATCTTCCAGCCCGTCAGATGTCATTTGCCCTTGTTGTTATTTCCCAGATTGATTCCGTAGTTCCTTAATGCGGCAGGAACTTCAATATCAGAAGCATCTGCTGAGCCGAACATCTTTGCGCCGGTATTCTTCTTTGTCAGGTTCTGCCACTGAGAAAGTGAGATGTATGAAGAATCACCGCCTTCTTCTGCAGTTGCCGGTGCTGCATTTGCTGCTGTTCCAGCCGGCTGTGCTGCGCTCTGGTCTGTCATGTCGTCATAGAAATGATCTTCTTCCTCATCATCTCCCGGGAAACCGGTTGCAATGACAGTGACTGAAATTGTGTCCTGCATGTTCGGATCATATACGACGCCGTATTTGAAGAATACGTTCGGGTCAGCCGTAGACTTGATGATATTTGCAATCTCGGTAGTCTCAACAAGAGCAAGGTCTTCACTTGCAGTGATATTGATAAGGATGTTGCGTGCACCTTCAATGTGCATATCCTCAAGCAGCGGATTATTGATTGCGGCAGTTGCAGCATCTACAGCGCGATTATCTCCCGTACCTGTTCCAATGCCGAGGATTGCATCGCCCTTATCCTGCATGATTGTGCGGATATCAGCAAAGTCGCAGTTGATACCACCAGCCTGAGTAATAACGTCAGAAATACCCTGAACACCCTGGCGGAGGACATCATCCGCAATACGGAAAGCTTCTTTTATAGGAGTACGCTTATCTACAATCTTAAGTAAGTTCTGGCTCGGGACAACGATAAGAGCATCTACATTTTCACGGAGTTTTGCAATTCCGTCTTCTGCATATGCAATCTTGACGTTTCCTTCCCAGTCAAACGGCTTTGTAACGACAGCTACTGTCAGTGCACCAAGTTCCTTTGCGATTCCTGCAATGACCGGAGCAGCACCAGTTCCCGTTCCACCACCCATTCCGGCAGTAATGAACACCATATTGGAACCTTTGAGCATGTCTGTAATTGCTTCTTTACTTTCAACAGCAGCCATTTCACCGATTTCAGGTTTTCCACCTGCACCGAGACCGCCGGTAACTTTTGATCCTATTCCCAGTTTCTGAGGAGCCATTGACCTGCTCAAAGCCTGCAGGTCTGTATTCACGGCAATGAAATCAACATTTTTGATTCCAGCCTGAATCATACGGTTTACAGCGTTTCCACCGCAGCCACCTGCACCAATTACCTTAATGACGGTAGGACAGGCTACTTTCTCATCGATTATTGAAAATTCCATCTATGTGCTCCTCCACCCAAAAGCATTATAGAATATCGCTCTTAAAAGAATTCCTTAAAAAAGCCTTTCAGACGGGATAATCCCGACTGTTTTTTTACTTTATCAGTTTTTACTACTTCCGATTTCCGCTTATCCTGATTGCTTACAACAAGACCTACAGCCGTTGCAAACTCAGGATTTCTATATTTATCCTGCAGACCGCCGAAATTACCCGGCATACCAAGTCTGACAGCACGAGTTCCAAACAC
>JAZUFS010000106.1:0-3153 GCA_045640805.1 Treponemataceae bacterium | reverse complement strand
CTGCTTAAGAAGGTCAATCGGCTTGAACTTGGCATGATAGTCATATACGAAAACTGCGCACTCGCAGATGAACTGACCGTAGAGCTTGCCCCACACAGCCTTTCCCCAGCCGGTGTCTGCGACGGTAAGGTGAAGGCCGCCCTTCTTTACCTGCTGCCAGTACTTGGCGGTGACAATGTGTCCGAGCGGATAGGTGAAGTCGTGCGCTACCAGCTTCGGATGGCTTGTAGTGCCGCTCGTAAAGTATGCGAGCATGATGTCGTCATTCTTGTTGAGTGCCTTGCGTTCCTCAGCAGTCGGTGCCTTAAAGGCGGGTGCTGCGGCGGTGCCTTCTACAAAGTCGAGCCAGCCTTCAGGAAGCACTTTGCCTTCATGAACGGTACCGTCAGGGCTTGTGTAGTCGTCTTTTGAAAGCACATCCAGGCCGTGCGGGTTTACGGCGATACGGACCTTAAGTGACGGGCTTTCAGGAAGTGACGCGTCTACATGGGCAAGGATGTCACCATCGTTGACGGCGACGACAGCCTTTATTGAAGCCGCATTGTTGCGGAAGATGATGTCTTCTTTTGTAAGCATGTGGGTGGCAGGAATAGCCGTCGCACCAAGTTTGTGAAGAGCCAGGATTGCAAACCAGAACTCGTAACGGCGCTGCAGGATGAGCATGACCATGTCGCCCTTGCCGATTCCTGTCTGTCTGAAGAATGAAGCTGTCGCATCAATGCGCTGCTTCATCTCGGCGAATGTGAACTCATGATAGAGGCCTTCGTCATTTGTCCAGACGAGTGCACGCTTATCACCTGCTTTTTCAGCAAGCACATCCATTACATCATATGAAAAGTTGAAATTGTCAGGAACGTTTATCATATAATTCTTGTAAAAGTCTTCGTAATCAGAAAACTCTGTGCGTGGTAAAAATACTTCTTCCATAATATAAATCCTTGCTTATCTATGCGGAACAACCGCAATCATCTGCCGGCCATAAAAGCCAGGCTGCATTACCAGCAGCGGGGGCAAATGTGCCGGATACCGTACCGTGTGGCAGACATCCGGCTAAATAATTATTGCAAGGAACTTGGCCTTTTTATTGTTCAGCGCCTGCATGCCATGCTGCTTTGTAGCGTCGAAGTAAAGCGAGTCACCTTCATCAAGCTGCATCTCTTTACCGTCAACGACGATTTTCATGGAACCTTCCAGCATGAAATTGAACTCATGTCCGGGATGGCTGTTGAAGTGGATCTGCTTTGTTTCTTCAGGAGTAACGGTGACAATGAACGGATCAGCCTTTCTGTTCGCGAAACCGAACGCCAGTGACTGATACTTGTAGTCGCTGCGACGGTCTACGGAGAGGCCCTTATCCCTTTTGGTAAGGAAGTATGATTTCATGTGCGGCTCATTACCTGAAATGAGGGTTGTAAGCTCGAAGCCGTATTCCTTTGCCATGCTGTGAAGCACGCCTACCGGAATATCGATGTCTCCGGTCTCGTAAGCCTCGTACTGTTCAGCTGAAATACCGCATACCTTAGCAGCTTCTTCCACTGAAACATCCATGATTTCACGCAGACCTTTGAGCCGGTCTGCAACAGCTTTTATTGCACCGTTCATAGCCTTAATCGTACCATTTTTTAAGTATTGTTTCAATAGATTAAATATTCTTAAAGTTTTTGAAGCATGGCTTCAGAATGCCATACTTCCCGTTTTTCAGGGCAAAAAAAAACGCCCGCGATTCGGAGACCGAACGGAGCGTTCTTATCAGATACCGGAAACCGGCTTCATCATACTTTCTTTGTAACAAAACCGCTGCGAAGACAACGTGTGCACATGTTGAGTGTCATTGTTCTGCCGTCAATTTCTGTTTTTACAGAAACAATATTTGGCTTCCATGTACGGCGTACGTGTATTTTTGACTTAGAAACTTTGTTACCACTGAGTGAGCCTTTTCCGCAAATATCGCATCTTCTGGACATAACTAACCTTCCTGTAATTTGCTAGGAATGAATAATATCAAAATGAACCGAGTGCGTCAAGCGATTGCATAGACGTTTTTCATCCTTGCTTTTTTGATGTAAAAATGGTAAAACAAAAAGCGAAGTATAAGTCAAGGGGTCTTCACAAAATGCCATATTCCGAGCCAACAAATCTCGCGATTATTGCCTGTCCGGGTGGTGAGTCATTTGCAAACGAAGTCATTGCACATCTCCGCCACATGTACAAACACCGTTTCAACCTGAAACGCGATGTTATTTCCCAAAGATATGAAATCGACAAAGAAGCACTTATCAAGGATGTAAACTACTACAATGATTTACAGACTTCTGAGCTGTGCGTACGGGGAAACGTAACAAGTTACCGTCCGCCTGAATTCAAGTGCAACTGCGAGTTCACCTACTTTATGAACGGAGAGTTCAAGGCTGAAATCAAGGACTGCATCCGCGGAAAGGACGTCTACATCTTCCAGGATGTTGAGAACCATCAGGTCCTTTCACTGAATGGCGGCAAAAACCACCTTTCACTTTCAGTCAACGACCACGTCATTTCACTTCTGGTTACGATTGACGCAGTACGTCAGGCTGGAGCCGACCGCATCACGCTGGTAGTTCCTGTCTATCCGTACAGCCGCCAGCACAAGAAGAAGGGACGTGAGGGACTTACCGCAAGCCTTCTTGGCCATATTTACGAAAACATGGGCGTCAGACGCATCATCACGCTTGATATCCACTCACGTGAGATTGAAAACGCCTTCAGCAATGCAAATATTGAAAACCTTCACGCCAGTTATCAGATTATCCGCGAGCTGTCAAAACTCGTCGATCTTTCTGAGAAGAACGATAACTTCGTTGTAGTTTCACCTGACACCGGCGCTGTTGACCGCAACAAGTTCTACGCGACAGGTCTTAAGAAGCCGCTCGCACTCATCTACAAGGAGCGCGACTACTCGATCGTCACGCAGAATGCACGCGACACAAACATCAAGGCAGTAAAGCTGCTCGGCGATGTTCACGGAAAAGTTGCTTTTCTGGCAGACGATATGCTCGGTACCGGTGGAACACTGCTCAAGGCTATGGAATTCCTTAAGGAACAGGGTGCTACAAAGGTGATTGCTGCAATCAGCCTTCCGTTCTTCACGGGCGACGCAATCAACCAGTTCAACGAAGC
>JAZUFS010000105.1:0-6906 GCA_045640805.1 Treponemataceae bacterium | reverse complement strand
TTCCTTGACGATTTTCTCAAAATCTTCAGAAAGGTCAAGATGGGGTGCCCCGATGAGGTAACGTACTTCTTTCAGTGCCTGCGATGCATAGAATTCTGTTTTTTCCATGTCGTTCTGCTGCATGTAGAACTTCATTGCAGTAAGATCCTGGGCAACACCGTCATGCAGGTTACGGCTGATTTTCAGCTGTTCGTCATTGCGCAGCTGGAATGTCTTAAGTGCATTTTTTTGGTTCACATTATTGAAGATGATGACGAAAATGGCGACGGCGAGCATCAGGGTAGAACAGTACAGGAGACTGTCATACCCGAAATTGAGTACAACCTGTTTTGATGCTATTTCGTTCTGAAAAGCGATAAGGCAGTTTTCAAGATTGTCGTGATGCTCTTTGACCTCTGCCTCTTGTAAGTTATATTCCGGATATACAAGGAATAAGGATAGTATTTCATCAAGTTTATCTTCAAGATCCATATTGAAATAGATGAAGGGTTCATACTTATATTTCAGTTCAGCACCTTTTGCCTGTATATCTTCTGCAGAGAGTTGTGTGCCCCAGGCAATGCTGTTATTCAGTGACATAAGTTCCATTGACTGCTTTTCGTATTCGGTAAAAAGTTGTGAGGCCTTTGATTTGAAAGCAATGGTGCACGCCATGTTGATGATGACAAAATAGATTAGGATGTATTGTATTGATAAAGCTTTTTTCATATATGTTTTAAGCTGCATAACACTAAATTATATCATGAATGGATTAAAAAAAACGGGAAAGTTGCCAAAAAAGACAGGAAAAAATCCCTGAGAGGTCGGGAAGCAGATTTACCGGACTGTATATGAAATGGAGTCTGTTTCCACGCCGTTGCTGACACTCAGTTTCCATGAACCTTTTTCAAGCGGGATTGTGAACGTGAATGGGCGTGGGGCTTCAGTCTCATACACGGTAGTTCCGCTCGTTTCGTCAGTGAGCCATACGTCGAGTATGTCGCCCGTACCGCCTGTGACAGAAACTGAAATGACCTGATTGCGTCCGAGGGCACTTGCATCATGGAAAAAAACGCTGCCGTTACGCGGTGTTTCTATGGTGAGAGGAGTACCGCCATAAGAGACTGTCCCGGTGCGCCCCTTTATTGCCAGCCATGCCTGGTACTCTTCGGGATACACGACGCCATGTTCCGAATGCCACGTACATACTCCCGTGGTACTTCCTGCCGGCAGATACTCAAGACGCGTGTTGGGGCATTCAGGACCTGCCTTCATACCGGAAAGTGAACATATCCGTTCGGCCTGGTACTGTTCCGGAGCAGGAAATGCAGCGTCCTCAGTCTGCTGCAGGTAGCAGAGAATCTCCTTTGCAATTGATGCCGGCAGCGAGCTTCCTGTTTTTCCGATGACCGTTTCACCTGAAAAGTTTCCCATCCACACACCTACCGTGTAGAGTGGAGTTGAGGCGAGGGCAGTTATGTTCTGGTACTGGTTCGCCGTGCCTGTCTTGAAGATGGCGCTGAACGGCGTTTCAAACACGGACGCATAGCCGAAACCGAGTGCGCGGGCCTGCTCGTCAGAAAGAATGTCGGCGATGAGACGTGATGTATTCCTGTCGTAGATTTGTTGGGTGACTGTGTCTGAGGAAGAATGCATATCGGGTGCAGTTGCTCGGAGCGGAATGAGCTCTCCGTCGCGCGAGAATATGGAAAATGCACGTGTGAGTTCAAGAAGCGTGACTTCAGCACCTCCCAAAGCAAGGGAAAGCCCTGGATCCTGATTTTCAAGTGAATCAAATCCCAGTGAGAGAAGTTTGCTTTTATATTTTGAAAGCCCGAGTTCGTTGAGTATCCAGACGGCGGGAACATTCAGGCTTGAAGCGAGTGCTACGCGTAGAGTGACAGGACCATTGAACCTGTTGTTGAAATTCTGCGGAATGTACAGTTCTTCTGCACCGAAATCGTGCGGAACATCAGGAAGAATTGTGGCAGCGGTGTAGCCGGAGTCGAGGGCAAGCGCGTACAGGAATGGCTTCATGCTGCTTCCCGGCTGATTTGGCGTAAGGACACCGTCAATCTGGCCCTCGGTAGAATCGTTCATGAAATCGGCACTTCCGGCCCACGCAATGATTTCACCCGTCTGAGTGTCAAAGGCAAGAACGGCGCCGTTAGACAGTCTGTTGAGCGAATAGGTTTCTATCATGCGGGAAAGCTGGTCTTCGGCAAGTTTCTGTACGGAAAGGGAAGCGGATAAGTGCACTTCGCTTTCTGTGTAGAAAGATGCTCCAAGAACGGCATCTACAGCAGTGTCTCTGTCAGATGCACTTTCTGCAAGTTCTGTCAGGTAGCGGATGTAATGGGGGAACTCATACGGATACTGAAAACGATGCGCGTTTCTGGCGGCATCTGTCAGGACGTCAGTGGCTGGCACGGATGATGATTCGCTGGCCGATTGTAACTCTGCGGATTGTGACAGGAGTTCTGTGTAAATGGGAAGTGCTGCCGCCGCACAACTTTCAGGATGTTCAAGCGGACTGTACAGGGAAGGGGAACGTGGAATTACTGCCAGAAGACATGCTTCTTCAAGAGTAAGGGATGAGACATCCTTTGCAAAGAACGTACGGCTTGCACTCGCGACACCTTCTGTGTTGTAACCGAACCCGATGTGATTCAGGTAGTATTCAAGAATTTCATCCTTACTGAGGCGTATTTCAAGACGCAGTGCATTCCACGCTTCGGTAATTTTCACGGAAAGCGTGCGCTTCGTCCGCGGTGTTATGAGCCTGGCGAGCTGCATCGTGATGGTAGAGCCCCCGGAGACTGTTCTGAGCGAACTGATGTTCTGGAACAGCGCCCTGAAAACTGCCGTGACATCAACGCCTGAGTGCGCATAGAAACGCTTGTCCTCAGCTGCTATGAACGCATTCTTTACCGTGTCGGGAATCTCTTCAAGCGTTACCTGCTCCCGGCGCAAACCTTCATCAAGAGGCAGTATCTGAAGAAGCGTGCCTGTACAGTCATAAATGCGGGTACTGCAGGGAAGGTTCCTGAATGTGTCTAATTCGGGGTAAGGCGTATATTTCAGTACGAGGTAACCCGCGCCCCACAACAGAGCGATGCAGAGCACGGTGATGAGGATAATCTTTGCATGGCGTGGAAGTTTCACCTGCATCATTCTATCGTGTAGAGAATGCCTGCTGTACGGCCGAATACTTCGCTTTCGTACATACACTCAGCCTGAGCTGGCGGCGTCGGGAATACACCGCGTCTGACAGCACGGAATTTGAACTCGACGGTTGTTTCGCCTTTACCATAATCGTCCCAGAAGAACTGGATTTCATTATCGTAGATTGTCTGGTTTGACATATAGTGCATGCCGCCATATGTCCAGCCGTTGAACTCATCCCAGTCTTCACTCATGCCGCCCATACCTGTCGCGTTGATTGTATCCGGCGTGGTATTGAACGTGGCGTCAAGAATCTCCGCGCCAGAAGGTACCGGGGCTCTGAGTGCGACATATGTCCTGTCTCGTGTAGACGCGAGCTTTATCCGCGCCTTATACACTTTTCCGCTTTTAAGTGCAATCAGCGATGACTCGTCTGCCGGTTTTATTTCTTCGCTGGTCTGATCATCGTACAGTGTCATGTATACGGAAATGCCTTCTTCCCGTGCAGTCTGGTTTTCTTCGGGCAGTGCGTACGTAAGGCTTGCCGTGTAGTACAGCGTGCCATCTCCGTTTTTAGCAAAGGTCATCGGAATGAGTGAATCTCCCTGAATGCCAGAAAGCCGTGGGTCACCGAACATGACAGATTCATTGAGTGATTTTGCAGTAATGCCATGGAATGAACCTGCGGCAAGCTGCATTGCTCCCAGTGTTACCGATGCCGAGAAATCTGTGTTCTCCGTTTCTGCAGTTTCTATGACGGCAGCAATTGCTTCAAAAACACGTGCTGTTGAGGATGTATTACCCCAACAGTCAGCAGATTTAAGCGACAGAACCTGGTTGAGAAGACGTGTGCACCAGTCATCGTAAGGATTAAGTTTCGTAAAGAGTTCAAGAGTCAGTGCAAGCTGTTCTACGCGGGTATTGTACAACGGAAGAACAACTGAATTCTGGATCGGGTCTGACAGGTCAACGCCACGGGTTGTAGGCCTCATGCAGGAACTGATTTTCCTGCTGCACAATGATGCAATTGCAGAATCTGTGCCGTTTTGAATGATGTCTGTCAGACCGGAGAATGCCCAGACACAGATGCCTGCATGTGCGTCGTTAATCTGTGCGGTGAGCTGTGCCGCCGTAATCGTCTCGCCGTTCAGGGCAAGCACGTAGTTTATGTACGCCTTTTCATAAGGGTTCAGGTAACTTTTTGTCTGTTCGCCGCGAAGGTACGTTTTGAGCGATGCAATATCAATGCCAATCTGCTCATCCGTGTAACCTTCTGCGCGTGCAAGATATGCACAATGGGCAATGCGTGCGGTGACATACGTATTGCTGACTGTAGATGATGGCCAGTAACCGAAGCCTCCGTCAGAATGCTGCAGCGTACTCCATGATGCGAATGTGTCGAGTATGGTCTGGCGGACGCTCTTGCCATTCAAGTCGCTTTCAAACTCAAAGGTTGCCACGTAATCCTTGAACAGGAGGAGGGGCAGGAGCTTGGATGACTGCTGTTCGAGACAGCCATACGGATAGTTGAATACGTAGTGGATGGAATCTTTAAGCAGCGTGAGGCGTGTACCATCAAGCGTTACGTCGATGGAGCCCTTTCCGTTTTCTGCAAATGACGGAATGACGACGTTCTCCGTGACGGTTGTGTCATGAAGGGCACCTGTCGTGGTATTTGTTTCAAGAATATACGGCTTTTCTATCGTAAGCGGGCATATGACGTTCTCATTAAGCACATCGCTTTTAATCCTGTACGTGACCTTGACTGAACCGGCCGATACTGCCGCTATGTCGAAATATACAGGAGACGTCTGGCCGGGAAGTACACTTACCGTATGAGAAGTTTTACCGTCAATATAGGCTTTTCCTGCTTTATCAGCGCTTTCAATTGACGCTTCTACCGTAATATCACGGGTCACGCCATCAAGATTTGTCAAGATAACACCTGCTTCTGCCGTATCGCGTTCACGAAGACGACGTGGCATTACCTGCTGGACATTGACCGGGTTCTGTACGATGATTTCACTTTCCTGCAGTGCGAGCAGTTCGCCGTTCACGCCGAACGCCGTAATGCGGTACGTCGTGAGTGTGTCCGGAAGTTTGAATGTAACGGTCGCGTAACCATTTTCATCTGTCATTATGCACGGCTCAAATACTGCCGTCGGATTGAAATCTTCGCGGTTTTCAGCTTTGTCACCGTCATCACTGTCACCGCCCATAAGGTTCTTTGCCATATAGGTGACCGGGTCCATGAGCAGTTCGCGGGAATCTCCACCTTTTACGCACAGCTTGAACTGATAGGTAGAATAGAAAAAGTCGATAGGGTCAGGGACATGATAGCCGATAAGGTCAAGGACGCCGCGGTCAACTGCCATGACGGTCAGTTCTGCGTTGGAAAGCGGTTCGCCTCCCTTTGTGGCTTTTATGGTGAGTGTGACTTCCTCGCCAGGCAGATATGACTGTTTAGGAGTTTCAACACTCAGACTGAACGCTTTTACCCGCGGATTGACGAATACTTCAGCAATTCCATAACATCCCTTTGGCTTGTCAAGGTCTGCGACTCCATACTGATTGTCAGCTTCCTTTTCGCGTACAGAATATGACGAAACTGAAACATAGAATACCGGAATGAAATTGCGTGCGACAGGAATATCAAGGACAGTGACATTCTGGTCAAACGTGCGTATTTCTTCAGTGAAAATACCTTCACGTTCCGTCGTGATAAGGTATGTTCCTGCCGGCAGAGGACTTTCCATAAGGATGTGGGCCGTATCACCCGGATTGTACTGTGACTGGTCCGGCGTCAGTTTTATGAGGTTTGCATCGTCGTGATACAGTGACGTGTAGCCGGAGCCTGTTGCGAAGAAGCGGTATTCGCTGATGACATCACGTCCTGAAGCATCTTTTGCAGCAACCGTAAGAATGTGATATCCGCTTTTTTCCGGCGTTATGGCGAACGTGCCAGAAGGAGAAAGAGTCACGGACTTGCTTTCTTCTTCAATCATGTTCTTTTCGTAGCGGCTGTAGACCGTACCGCCGATTCCCTGCTGCTGGACAAGGCTCCAGTCCTCGCGTGTGAGTGTAATTGAGATGTCACTGTCTCCCGCAAGTAATGCCGCAAGTGCGTCTGCGTCATCTTCAAGTGCGACTACTGTCTCATCCGGCGTGACGAGCTTGTAGTCGAATGTCAGCGGAGTTCCTGCCTGAGCGAATGCCGTGCTGCCGGCCTTTTGTGAAATACCGATGTAATACGAGGCCGGATGTACGACAACTGCCGATGTGGCGGAAATGAGCTGGTTGCTTGCGTCGGTAACGTTTGCCTGCAGCCTGTAGCGGTATGGCGTTCCCTTTATGCTGTTGCCGCTTGTTGCACATGAAAGTACTGCCTTTCCTTCCGCCGTGAGTGTGCCGGCAGTATCTTCCAGGTAGTTACGGCCTTCGGAAGTATCGTACGGGCCGAACGTGTATCCCTTAAGAGACGGATCGTCAGGAGAGAAATACCACGGTTCTGTCATCCAGCTGGCGTCGTATGAAGCGCCGGCAAGCACTCCGCCTGCAAGATATGACGCGGAAAGTGTTGCCTGTATGTTGTCGCCTGCCAGTACCGGTGTTGATGGCATGTCAATTCCTGTCTGGTATTTCAGGCGCTCGAAATATGCGACTGTTATGTATTCAGTCATGACGGTATCTTCGCCGTCGCGCATGTAGTTGAGTTTATATGAACCCGGTTCAAGAGTATCCGGCAGGTCAAAAGAACCGTAG
>JAZUFS010000104.1:0-4061 GCA_045640805.1 Treponemataceae bacterium | reverse complement strand
GACCTTAACTTCTGTACCACCATGAGCACCCTTCTCAAGAATACTTCTGTAGAAGATGTTGCCCTTTCTGGTAAAGAGTTCTGCCTTGGCAAGATTCTGATCTTCATCAGCTTCACGGATAACCGTATTGCCTGTAATCTTTGAAATATAAACAGGATGGTTGAAGGAAACCTTGTTTTCCTCAGCACTTGTTGAAGCAGTACCACCGACATGGAAGGTTCTCATTGTAAGCTGAGTACCAGGCTGACCGATTGACTGAGCAGCGATAATACCGACAGCCTCACCAATCTCAACGATCTTGTTGCGGGCAAGGTTGCGGCCATAACACTTGCAGCAGACACCATGCTTTGCTTCACAGGTAAGAACTGTTCTAAGCTTTACGGTCTCAACACCGGACTTGTCAATCTTGTCTGCAAGTTCGTCAGTAATATACTCGTTGACGTCACAGATAAGCTCGCCTGTAATAGGATGCTTAACCTGCTCCAGTGTGAAGCGGCCGACGATTCTGTCCTTCAGAGGCTCTATGACTTCATCGCCTTCCTTTACGGCTGAGTACTCAATACCGTTGATTGTACCGCAGTCGTCCTCATTGCTGACGACATCCTGTGCGATATCGTCCAGACGGCGGGTAAGGTAACCAGCGTCAGCAGTCTTAAGAGCGGTATCAGACAGACCCTTGCGGGCACCGTTTGTTGAAATGAAGAACTCGATGACGGAAAGACCTTCCTTGAAGTTTGCACGGATAGGAAGTTCGATAATGTCACCATTTGGCTTAGCCATAAGTCCACGCATACCTGCGAGCTGGCGGATCTGGTTACGGCTACCACGAGCACCGGAAGCGGCCATCATGTAGATTGTGTTGAAGCCTTCCTTGTCGGCTTCCAGTGTCTTCATAACGGCATTTGTCAGTGCCTCATTTGTATTTGACCAGACTTCAACTACGCGGTTGTAGCGCTCGTCCTGGGTAATATGTCCCTGACTGTACTGCTTGAGAATGTCATCAACTTCCTTGTTGGCCTTCTCCATAAGTTCTGCCTTTTCAGGCGGAATAAGGATATCTCCCATGGAAATTGTTGCACCGAAGAATGTAGCGTATCTGTATCCGACTGACTTGATGGCATCGACCATCTTGACTGTCAGCCATGGGCCCTTCTCCTTGAGGATCTTCTCAATGAGCTTCTTGAGTTCCTTATCACCGAGCAGGTCGTTGACGTAATCAACTTCCGGCGGCATTTCTTCGTTGAAAATAAGGCGTCCGGCAGTTGTTTCAATGATGTCACCCTTCTTGAATGCACCAGTGATTGAATCCTTTGGAGCCGGAACCTTGATGAGTGCCTCATAGTCAATGTTCTTGACTTCAGCAGCGAGCTGAACTTCATTTACTGAACTGAAGCGCTTGCCTGTTCCCTTTCCTGACGGCTTGATCTTTGTCAGGTAGTAGATACCAAGAACCATATCCTGTGATGGGTAGACGATTGTCTTTCCGTTTGCAGGGTCGAGCAGGTTTCTTGCAGAAAGCATGAGTGTCCAGCATTCCATCTGTGCAGCCTGTGTCAGAGGTACGTGGATAGCCATCTGGTCACCATCGAAGTCAGCGTTGAATGCATGACATACGAGAGGATGCAGTTTGAGAGCCTTTCCTTCTACGAGGACAGGTTCGAATGCCTGGATACCAAGGCGGTGCAGTGTAGGAGCACGGTTCAGCATGACAGGATGTTCGCGGACAACCTCATCAAGGATTGCGAATACTTCAGGTGATTCCTGCTCAACAAGCATCTTTGCTTTCTTGATATTGAATACAACATCCTTATCGACGAGTTTCTTCATGATGAACGGCTTGAACAGCTCGAGTGCCATCTTTGTTGGAAGACCGCACTGCCACAGCTTGAGTTCAGGACCGACAACAATAACAGAACGTCCTGAGTAGTCAACACGCTTACCAAGAAGGTTCTGGCGGAAGCGTCCCTGCTTACCCTTGAGCATATCTGAAATTGACTTGAGTGGTCTGTTTGAAGCCCCCTTTACGACGCGCTTTCTCTTTGAGTTATCGAACAGAGCGTCAACAGCTTCCTGGAGCATGCGCTTCTCATTGCGGATGATGATATCCGGTGCTGAAAGTGCCTGCAGTCTCTTGAGGCGGTTGTTTCTGTTGATTACACGGCGGTACAGGTCGTTAAGGTCTGATGTGGCGAAACGGCCACCATCAAGCTGTACCATTGGGCGAAGGTCCGGCGGGATGACAGGAACTACGTCGAGGATCATCCATGAGCACTTGTTTGATGAAGCGCGGAAGTTCTCTACGATTTCGATGCGGCGGAGCAGACGCTTGTCGCTCTTTGCACCCTTTTCAATCATCTTTGCGCGGAGGTCGGCTGCAAGTTCATCCAGGTTCAGGTTTTCGAGCAGAGTCTTGATTGCCTCTGCACCCATGCCTGCTGTGAAAGAACCGCCGTAGCGCTCCTGTGCCTCGTAGTATTCATCTTCAGTAAGAAGCTGCTTTGCCTTAAGGTCTGTGTCACCCGGATCGATGACGATGTACTTCTCGTAGTAAAGTACTGAGCGAAGTGCTGCTACCTGCAGGTCAAGCAAAAGTCCCATGCGTGAAGGAACTGAGCGATAGTACCAGATATGTGAAACCGGAGCTGCAAGCTCGATATGACCCATGCGCTCACGGCGTACCTTGAAATGAGTTACTTCAACACCACAGCGGTCACAGATGACACCCTTGTAACGGATGGATTTGAACTTACCGCAGTAGCATTCCCATTCCTTTGTAGTACCGAAAATACGTTCACAGAAAAGACCGTCCTTCTCAGGTCTGAGGGTACGGTAGTTTATTGTTTCAGGTTTCTTAACCTCACCATATGACCATGCACGGATGGTGTCAGGTGAAGCAAGCTTAATCATCAAGCTGTCAAAATCCTGTATATCACGCATTTTTTTCTCCTATATATATGCGGCTGTAAAGCCACCTACAGGACAGCATACGCCGTCCTGGCAGTTGTTAGAAATTAGAACCTGATTTTGCAATCAATTCTTCGTCACGTTCTGTAAGAGGAATCTGCTTGCCCTTTGCATCATAGATTGTGAAGTCAAGTGCAAGACCACGAAGTTCCTGAACAAGAACGTTGAATGACTCTGGAACACCAGCTGGTGTTGAAGGTTCGCCCTTTACGATGGACTCGTAAATCTTTGAACGGCCATTCATATCATCAGACTTGATTGTCATGAGTTCCTGCAGAGTATTTGCAGCACCGTAAGCTTCGAGTGCCCAAACCTCCATTTCACCAAGACGCTGACCACCGAACTGAGCTTTACCACCAAGTGGCTGCTGGGTAACGAGTGAGTAAGGTCCTGTTGAACGTGCATGCATCTTGTCGTCGACAAGGTGGTGCAGTTTCAGGTAGTAAATGACACCGACGAATACTGAGTTCTGGAAAGCCTCACCGGTACGTCCGTCATGGAGCGTTGCCTTTGAAGTGCGGTCGAAACCAGCTTCCATCAGCTTGTTTTCAATCTGCTCGTTTGAAGGAGACTGGAAAACAGGAGCTTCGTACCACTCATTCAGGTACTTACCTGCGAGTCCAAGCTCAGATTCCATAATCTGACCGATGTTCATACGGGAAGGAACACCAAGCGGGTTAAGGCAGACATCAAGAGGAGTACCATCATCGAGATACGGCATATCCTCAATTGGAAGAATGCGGGCGACAACACCCTTGTTTCCATGGCGTCCAGCCATCTTATCACCCTCGCGGAGCTTGCGCTTTGTTGCGATGAGTACCTTTACGACTTCATCAACGCCTGGGTTCAGATCGTCACCTTCAGTTCTCTTCAGGCGCTGTACATCAATGACAGTACCTTCAACTCCGTGCGGAACACGCAGTGATGAGTCACGTACTTCGCGAGCCTTTTCACCGAAGATTGAGTTCAGGAGTTTGAACTCTGGTGTAGTTTCTGTTTCGCTCTTTGGCGTTGTCTTACCGACGAGAATATCGCCGGAGCGAACCTTTGCACCGATACGTACAATACCTTCACTGTCAAGATTGTCCAGTGTCTTC
>JAZUFS010000103.1:0-5479 GCA_045640805.1 Treponemataceae bacterium | reverse complement strand
GAACAACTGCCTCCTGACAATAAACACGTTCTCCGCAGGCGACGAGAAACGGCGTTTCATTACCGGAAACCGCTGTGAGCGCGGCGCTGAAACGGGAACAACTGGCGCGGATGGTGCCGCAGCCGGTACTGACAAGGCTGTCGTCACCGTCGATGCAGGTAATGCCGCTAAAAATGCCGTGAACGCATCTTCCGGCACATCAGCTTCATCCGCTGACAAGCAGCCGGTGCCGAACATGTTTACCTGGAAGTACAAGCGCCTGTTCAGCTACAAGCCGCTTCTGGCAAAAGATGCGCCGCGCGGTGATGTCGGCATTCCCCGCGTCCTCAACATGTACGAGAATTACCCGCTGTGGTTTACGCTTTTCACGGAGCTTGGCTTCAGGGTACGTCTGTCACCGCGTTCAAGCCGCGCCATCTACGAGAAAGGACTTGAGACAATTCCGTCAGAGTCAGTGTGCTATCCGGGAAAGATTTCACACGGCCACATCCAGTCGCTGCTTGACGATGGCGTGAAGTTCATCTTCTATCCGTGTGCGCCGTACGAGCAGCAGGAAGATGCAAACGCAGGAAACCACTACAACTGCCCGATTGTCACGAGTTACCCTGAGGTGCTCAGAAACAACATAGACGCCCTTCGTCAGGATGATGAAATCACGTTCATGAATCCGTTCCTGCCCATTTACGACAAGAAGCGTCTTGCAGACCGTCTGTACGAGGAAATGGGCAAAAAGTTCAGTATTTCACACGCCGAAATGGAGCGCGCCGTTGATGCGGCATGGGCTGAGCAGGAAAAATTCCGCGCAGAAGTTCACGCAAAAGGCGAGGAAATCCTTGAAGAGATTATCACCCGTGACATTCCCGGCGTTGTACTTTCCGGCCGTCCGTATCATCTTGATCCTGAAATAAACCACGGCATTCCTGAAATGATTTCGAGCCTTGGCATAGCGGTCCTGACCGAAGACTGCATTGCGCAGTTCGGTGCTGTCGAGCGCCCTGTCCGCGTCGTAGACCAGTGGGTGTACCACAACAGACTGTACCGCGCGGCATCGTTCGTCTCGCGCATGCCTAACCTGGAACTGATTCAGCTGACGAGTTTCGGCTGTGGCCTTGATGCCGTCACTGCAGATCAGGTTGAGGAAATCATGTCGGCAAGAAACCGCATGTACACGCTCATCAAGATTGATGAGGGCAGCAACCTCGGCGCGGTACGAATCCGCATACGAAGCCTTATCGCTGCAGTTAAGGACAGGGAGCGCAGTCACAGCAAGAAGCCGCCTGTCCGCTCTGCTGCTTACGAACGGCAGGTCTTCGAGAAGGAGATGAAGTACACGCATACGATTCTCTGCCCGCAGATGTCGCCGATTCACTTCAGACTCATTCAGGCGGCGTTCAGGTACTCCGGGTACAATTTCGTCGTATTGCCGGATGCCGACGCGCGCGCAATTGATGTCGGCCTGCAGTACGTGAACAACGATGCATGCTATCCGTCAATTCTTGTCGTCGGACAGCTTATCTCGGCGTTGAAGAGCGGCAAGTACGACCTTGAGCATACGAGTCTCGTCATCACTCAGACCGGCGGCGGCTGCCGTGCCACAAACTACATCGGTTTCATCCGCAGAGCCCTTGCCGATGCCGGCTTTGAAAAGATACCGGTCATTTCGCTCAGTGCCCAGGGCTTTGAGAAGAACCCCGGCTTCAAGATTACGCCGGCGCTGCTTCACCGCGCTCTCATGGCGCTTATGGAAGGTGACCTTCTCATGCGTGTCCTGTACCGCACCCGGCCGTACGAGGCAAATCCCGGCGAGGCGAACGCGCTGTACGAAAAGTGGAACGGCAGGGCGCAGAAACAGCTGCAGTCAGTTTCATGGGCGGGTTACCACAAAATCATCCGCGGCATAATCAGGGACTTTGACGCACTGCCGCTCAAGAATGTGAAGAAACCACGCGTCGGTGTCGTCGGCGAAATCCTCGTGAAGTTCCATCCGACGGCGAACAATGACATCGTCGGTACTATAGAACGTGAGGGCGCGGAAAGCGTTGTTCCGGACCTGGCAGACTTCCTGTTCTATTCGTTCTCCACCGGCATCTTCCGCCACAAAAAACTTGCGTTTCCGCGAAAAACTGAGCGTAATGCGTTCATTTTTGTTTGGGGACTTGAGATTTACAGACGATATTTAAAGAGAGAGCTCAGAAAGAGCCGCCGTTTCGAAGCGCCATCCGTCATCTACAAACTGATGAAGGGTGTCGACGATATCGTCCAGCTTGGAAACATTACCGGTGAGGGGTGGTTCTTGACCGCAGAGATGGTAGAGCTTATAAATGAAGGTGTGCCTTCCATTGCATGTGTTCAGCCTTTTGCATGTCTGCCGAACCATGTTACCGGTAAAGGCATGATTAAAGAACTTCGCCGACGGTATCCCGAAGCGAATATTTCAGCAATAGACTATGACCCCGGTTCAAGCGAAGTCAATCAGCTGAACCGCCTCAAGCTCTTGCTGTCAAATGCCCCAGTAGGACGTCATCCTGATGAGACTGTTGAAAAAAACTAGCGTCTGTATTTTCCTCTTAGCCCTGGCAGCATCAATGTATGCTATTACTCTGTATGCGGATATGCCTGAATCTGTCAGTGTCCGCGGCAAGCTTATCGATACCTGGTTTACTGAAAATACTGCCATCCTTGCTGAAAAAGAGGCGGAAATAGTAACAAACGAGGCGGGAGAAATTTTCCAGGTCCGCTATGACGATGAAAAATGTTCTGTCAGTGTAACTCCGCAGAAACGTACGCCTCTTATCATTTACACAGATGAAGGTGTTATAGAAACATATCAGGAATCATATCCGTATGGCATGGCAGGAACGTGGGAAGTTGAACTTGACCGCATGACGAGTGATCCGCTGTGCATCCGCTATTTCTTTGCAGGTGACAGTGAAGTCTATGTCCAGTTCAGACCGGGAAAAAAAGGCTATGCCTCAAAGTCAGTCGTTGATTTCGTGATTTTCGGTGAATACGCGGCAAAGAACGTGTCCACAGGCATTACCATGGAGCAACTGTATTCCATGTCGCTTGAGGATGTAATGACACTTACAGAGCAGACATTGCCCTGGATTGATGGATCATATTTCCCGGAGTTCTGCGAATCAAGTCTTCAGATGAGCGCAGTCATTCAGGAACACCTTGATGATTTTGTCTTTGTGAATAATGCCGTATACGACGAGTTCGGCAACCTTTACATGCTCAAGAATGATGCGTATCCGGAAGTGGAGGAAGGCAAACGTGCCATTTCAGGCGTCGGTTTCCTGAAATGGATTGTGGATGGCCTTGTACGTCCTGTTTCCGGCAGCGGACTGCGTATAGAGCCGCTCCTTATGCCGACGACAGCATCTGCTGCTGACAGCAGTACCTATTCTGAAGAATATGACACGACACTTGCCCTTGACTGGACGCATAACCTTGCGACAGCCGCAGTTTCCGTCATAACGGGAATCAATTACACGTACGAAACGTCAGGAGTCAATGTGCATCCGACACAGTTTTCTGCGAAATATACTGAAAACGCTGGCTATCCTATAAAAGACCTGAAACCTATTCTGTACCTTATTTCAGCAAATGAGACGGGATACTTCTATCTTGGCGCGGTACGTCATGAAGTCAAGGATAAGAGCACGTTCGTCACCTATAATGAATGTGCCGCATTCTTTCCGTATTTCACAGCAGACGGTAAATTCAAGGTTGATGTCTTTGCTGATGGCCAGCTTTTCACGCTCGATGAATACATTGAAAATCATGCCGGTGACCTTATTCAGTTTACGAGAATCAACTCATCGCTGCAATTTTTCCCGGATTGAGTTCAAAACCCTGTTGTAACTATTTTCTTCTCAGATTATTGTATATTTGATGTTTTTGAGATTTTTGTTCAGACATAAGAAACCTCTTCTCATAATGATGTTGCTCGCATCCCTGTCACTTCTGGCTGCAGGAACGGGTGACAACGAATTCAGTGCCTGGAATGAGCTTTCCTACATGTTCCATTCAGGCTTTTATCCGGCTGCTGTTTCCCAGGCAGATGAGTTCATTGAAAAATATGAACGCTCGATCCTTATTGCAGACGTGCAGGTGCTGAAAGGCGAAAGTCTTTTCATGCTGGGACGCTACTCCGAAGCAGTGTCCTGCCTTGAAAAAACTGCCACCCGCAAGACTGACGCGGCATACTGGCTCGGCAGGAGCAGGTTTGCCCAGAATCAGTACCGTGACGCGGCTGAAGCTTTTTTTACGGCGGTATCTCTTGCGGGAACAGAGCCGCAGGACATTGAACTTTACAGGAGCACGCTTGTCTATTCGGCATTCAGTCTTTCGAACATAGGTGAAAAAGAGCAGGCTGTGTCTGTCCTGCAGTACGCCATGTCCAGATATGACATGGCAGAAGATTTCATCCCTTCTGTTGCACT
The DNA here is from genome assembly GCA_045640805.1 of Treponemataceae bacterium. Lineage (GTDB taxonomy): Bacteria > Spirochaetota > Spirochaetia > Treponematales > Treponemataceae > Treponema_I. The sequence goes on along the minus strand of JAZUFS010000103.1, from coordinate 1,031 downwards.
GCTGTTTTCGCTCTATCAGACACTTGGCAGGGATGACGCGACCGTTGCCCTGTACACGCAGCTTGAACAGTCAGTGTCTCTTTTTGAGCGTAATCTGCGGGAAGCCGTAATGCTTTCTGCCGCCCGTTCTTTTTCCCGGACAGGAGATATCAATAAGGGCTGGCAGATTTTTTCAAACCTGACACGGACAGGCAGCCAGACAACGATGCTTGAGGCACTGCAGGAAGCGTTCGTGCTTTCTGTCGGCCATTCTGAATTTGACATTTCTTCCCTGCTGAATGATGTTGAAGCCCGTATGGCGGCATATCCGGAACACCGTTCTGAAATGTGGCTGCGTCTCGGTATTGCATCTTTTGACCAGAATGATTTTGCGCGTGCAATGGATTTCCTTGACAGGGCTGACGTAACGGCAAACCGTGAACAGCGGAACCTGTCTGCCATTTACAGAAGTGAAATACTCCTTGAGCAGGGAAACCCTTCAGAAGGCATTGCGCTGCTTGAAAAAGCCTCCTTCACCGAAAGCCCGTGGTACGCAGATACGCTCGTGCAGCTTGCCCGCTGTTCAGCATTCTCAGGCAATAAGAGGGCTGCCGCCGCATATGTGCAGAAACTCGAGTTTGCACTTCCTGACAGTACGTCGCCAAATGCAGATACTGTTTTCTGGGAAATGTGGGCTGCTTCACAGAATTCCAGCTGGCAGGCAGTTCTTTCCCTGTACACCCTGATGCCGGAAAGTGTCATCCATCCGGAGGCTGCTGCACTGTACGGCAATGCCCTCATGATAGCAAGCCCGGAAGACGCATCTGCTGTCCGCGCTGCAGATGAACTTGAGCAGGCCGGTGACATCCGCAATGCGTGCGTCGCGTTCCTGCACTCCGGTCAGTACGACCGTGTCATCGCCGACACAGAAGGCATGGAAGACAATGCTGATGTCAGTTACTTACGCGGACTTGCACTCCTGACAAAAGGACGCTGGACAGAAGCTGCCGCTGCTCTCGGCACGGATAATCCGTGGGCACTGTATTACTCGG
>JAZUFS010000102.1:0-6983 GCA_045640805.1 Treponemataceae bacterium | reverse complement strand
CAGGCATCTGCCCAGTTCTGCGTGGTACCGGTTTTTCCAGCCATCGGCATGGTAAACTTGCTTCCGTTTTCATCTGTGTAGCGGAACTTTGTTCCCCAGCCGGAACCGCGGTACAGTGTTCCCATGTTAACCGTATTCTGGAGCAGGTCACACATGATGTATGCCGTCTGCGGTGAAATAATCTGCGCGTCATCACCCTTGGCAAGCTGCTGCTCGCGGATATCTTTCTCCGGGGAAAGAATTACGTTACCGTTTCTGTCTTCCACGGTCCTGATTGCCATCGGAGTAACTTCCTTGCCCTGATTTGCGAAAATGGCAAATGCACGCGCCATCTGGACCGGCTGAACGGTAACAACACCCAGACCAAGCGGATATACAGGAATGAAACTTCTTTCTTCACGTTCTTCGTATGGAATTCCAAGCAGGGCAGTCGCGCGTTCAATCGCCGCCTCAAAACCAAGGCTGTCGAGTACTTTCAGTGAAGGTACGTTCATTGACGTTGCGAGCGCGTACCAGAACTGGACAGAGCCTTCCCATGTTCCCTTGAAGTTTTCAGGATAATATGGCGTGCCGTCAAGATTCTTGAATACGACAGGTGAGTCATAGATGATTGATGCTTCTGTAAACTTGCGTGAATCGATTGCAGCAGAGTAGTAGAGCGGCTTGAATGTTGATCCAGGCTGCAGTGTAGCCTGCGTTGCGCGGATGAACTGGTTGTCCTGGTCGAACGTACTGCCGCCGACAAGTGACGTGATATAGCCGGTATTGTTCTCAAGGGCAATCATCGTGCCTTCAATGAGTCTGTTTCCGGTTTTCTCCTTTTCCTGTGCGTTTACCTTGCTGATGACACCAAGACGCAGATCATCAAGTCCGAACATGAGGGACATGACATCAAGGACCGGATTTATTTCATTCTGATATGTCTGCAGCGAAATTGCCTCGTTGCGCTGCTCTGAAAGCTTGAGTTCCGGAATGTTGAATACAAGCGAAATGAGCTCGGTCATCGGGATGTACGTATTTGCCGCGTCAGATTTTCTCTTGCTCGAAGATGACTGATACGATTCGTTCGCGTAATCGATGTAATACTTCATGACACGTTCTGCAACCTGCTGATGTGACAGGTTGAGCGTCGTATTGATGGTATATCCGTCTGTGTACACATCCATCGTACCGTAAAGCATGTTGTTCATTTCACGAAGTACATACTCACTGAACCACGGTGCGGCATCTTCGCGCATGCTGTATGCTGATGAGTTTGTTCTGGTGAAGTCGAAGTTTACCCAGTAATCATCGAATGACGCGTCAGCATCTGCCTGTGTCAGATATCCGTTTTCAACCATTGAGTTGAGCACATCCATCTGACGTTCCTTAGCGCGGTTAGGGTGCTCGAACGGATTGTAATATGACGGGTTTGAAAGCTGGATGACGAGGATTGCCGCCTCTGCAGGTGTAATGTCAGTTGCTCCATGACCGAAATAGTGCTTTGATGCGGCATCAACACCATATGTACCAGCTCCAAGGTAGACCTTGTTCAGGTACAGTTCCAGTATTTCCTGCTTGGAATAACGGCGCTCCATCTGAATTGCCCACCATAATTCCTTTATCTTTCTGGTAACAGAGATATCAGTACGGTCACAATAGAGTGTTCCTGCAATCTGCTGTGTAAGAGTACTACCGCCACCGAGTGACATATTCAGTACTTTACCGACGACAGCACGCATGATTGACTTGAAGCTGAATCCCTTGTGATTGAAGAATATCCGGTCTTCACGTGTCAGAAGTGCATCAATCAGGTTCTGCGGCAGATCAATGATATCTATCATTTCGCGTTTCTCATCTGATGAGAATTCAGTGATGAGTTCGCCGTTTATATCGAGAAGTTTTGTTGGAAGAGAAGGATTGAATTCTGTGAAATTTTCTGTATTCCTGACATTTATGGTCGAGGCAGTAAGCCATCCGAGTCCTGCTCCGAAACCGACAGCAAAAAAGACCATGAGACAGATTAATACAACGGTGCTTTTCCTTATTTTTTCCATTACTCCTATAGTATGCAAAAAATGGCTCTTTTTCAAGATGAAACTTACAGGAAAACAGAGGCAGAGGACATGTTCGGGCAAAAAAAAAGGCCGGCTTTAAGAAAGCCAGCCATGCCCATCAGGCAGTCGAGCGAACAATGGGTGGGAGGGGATTTGCCCGCCCGACATTTATATTATCGACAACAATTGCCAAAACTTTAATTTTTTACGCGTAATTTGTGGAGGTATGGTAAATAAACAGTATTATTCCTCAACGATTTCAAGCGATACGGAAAGAGAAAGGGTATACGTACGTCCCGAAACAGCCTCGAAGTATTTGGAAAGTTCGTAATCCGCAAGAACAAACCGTACGACATGATTTCCCGTAGAAATCAGCTGCTTTTCGTCCCTGTTCTCCACGAGTACATCATCCAGGTAAATAACTGCGTTTTCAGGAGCTACAAGATAGAGTTCAGGTGTCACGGCTTTAAGGTCAACCGTCAGCGCAGTCTCTTTTGCCTGCTCAATACTGAATGTCCGTACTTCATTCCTGTAATTCTCTGAAATCACCGACAGGTGATGAATTCCCTGCGGCAGAATGATCCCGTCGTACTTTTCGTACAGCGTTTCATCGATATACACAAGAAGCGGCACTTCCTCTTCAGATGTATCTTCAGGAGCACTGTCTTCCGGGTAGGTGAAGCCGAGCGAGAAAAGACCTTCATTGGAAAGAATTGCCTTGACCTCAACTTCAAACATGGCATCAAAAACGTCGGTGGGAACACCTTTCATGGCGAGCTGGAACCGCAGTACGACTGATCCGTCAGCTTCCTGCACTGCGTAGGGAATTATCGTCGCGTAAGGATCTTTCCGGATGGAATGTCCTTCAAGTTCAAGCTGAAGTGTCTGGCTTAATTTCGGGGGAACAGTATCCAGGTAGATTTTATTGCCGTGGAAATCTATGTCGCTTGGTCCCTGCTCACACTGCGTCCACATTGTCGTCGCTATGGAATCGCGCAGGGAAGCAATTGATTTTGGGATGCGCAGGTCAATCTGTATGCCCTGAATGAAGCGTCTGTCTTCCGGAAGAATGATATTGATGCCGTCATTTATTCCGGCGGATATGACTGTTTTGGAACCATCTGCAGAAAGAACTGCCTCATGCATTTCCATGACACGGAAATTCTCGGCATGCAGGAAGGGCAGAGAGGTGAGGAAAATGAACTGTAAAAGAAAGGCTGCTTTCTTCATGTTCCTTCAAGGTAAACATTACGGGAGCAGGCTTGCTGGATCAGTAGTTCCGTTTCCTGTCCGTATTTCGAAATGCAGGTGCGGGCCTGTAGAGGCTCCTGTCGTACCTACATATCCAATTACATCACCGGCGGCAACAAAACGTCCTTTTTCTTTCATCCCCTCTGCATAACCTGAAAGATGGGCGTATACACTCTGCATGCCGCCAGAGTGCTGTAAAATCATGTAATTACCATATGTTTCATCGGTGGTGGCAACAAGTACCGTACCGCCGAGACATGCAAAGACAGCTGTTCCTTCCGGTGCGGCAAGGTCAATTCCGGAATGGAATTTTTCAGTACCGCTTATGGGGCTTATCCTCATTCCATAAGGGGAAGTAAGGACACCTTCAGGAAGTGGAGATTTCATGCCTGAATCAAGAAAGAAATAATTTTCAGTCGGTGTCAGGCGTCCGGATACTATGAAACGGAAATTTTCTCCATTTATAGTATACCATGGATATATTGACAGGTCAAAATTTTCTGTTGAAAGAAACCGCTTCCTGACAATCTGTCCGAGCACCGTTACCGGCGTGTCAGGAATGAACAGTCCTGCATTGACCGGCAGGTAGAGTGTTTTTCCTGCGACAGGCTCTGTTGAAGACGAAAGATTGTTGAGCAGTGCTATCGTCTCCTTGGGAATATTGCAGCGTGAAGAAACTGAAATGAGTGTATCGTCTTCAACAGCCGTATACGTGTACAGCATGAACGGATACGCATCTCCTTTAGCGGCGGCAATGTAAGCATTTTCCACATCCTGGGAATACTGCTTGAAAAGTGGTTCCCGCGGACTAAGGGACGGCAGTTCGGGACAATAGGGAACAGAAAGCGGCTGTTCCTGTGTAAATGATGGAAATGTAACTGTCAGAAAAAGAAGCAGGGCAATACTGACGCGCAGCAGGTGATGTGAGGATTTTTCAATTTGACGGAAAATCCTTTCAGACATCAGTGAACCGTGCCCTTATTTTTTTCAGGATGAGCGAGACAGCAAGTCCAGCCGCAAAAATGATAAGTGCAATAAGCCGTTTTTCTGCGAACACAAGGCTGATGGCATTGCATACGGAAGTTATGAGCACCACGATGATGACAATCAGCATGATGAAACGCAGCATGAACTTCTTTTTCTCTTCTTTCGTGGTGTACGACCTGTATTTCAAGACCAGCTTGCGTGTAATGAATGCAATGAGCGAAACAATTGCAAGAAGGATGATGATTAGCGTATACAGTTGAGGAGATTCAACCGCAAAAAGCCAGAGCGGATAGACAACTGCATAGCAGAGGGCGGCTGAAAGTAAAAGGATAAGAAGGATGTACATAATCTGCGTTTAAAATAAAAAAGGAACCAGCGGATGAGAGAAAACTCTGTATGCTGGTTCCTTCTCAATGATTATGCTTCTGCGATTGATTCAGTTGGGCATGCAGCTGCACAAGTACCGCAGCTTACGCATACGCTTGCATCAATTTCGCGCTTTCCGTTCTGTTCAGAAATTGCTCCAACCGGGCATTCACCTTCGCAGGCGCCGCAGTTTACACATGCATCAGAAATCTTGTAAGCCATGTTAAACCTCTTTTTAGTGTGATTACGACAGACATGTCACTGTCAGTCATACTTTAAAAATAACATAGAAAACATCTAAAGACAAGTATAATTTAATGGTGTATGATATAAGTATCACGAAAAACATGATTGGGAGGATAGCATGACAAAAGAAGAACTTGCCCGCAAAATTGATCACACCAACCTTAAGGCATTTGCAACACTTTCTGATATAGAAAAACTCTGCGCTGAAGCAAAAGAAAACCACTTTGCATCAGTCTGCGTGAACTCAGTATGGGTAACGGCAGCATCAGCCCTTCTTTCAGATACTGACGTGGCAGTATGTACGGTAGTCGGTTTTCCGCTGGGAGCATGTTCCCATGACACAAAAGCCGCCGAGACCGCAATCGCCATAGAAAACGGTGCTACAGAAATAGATATGGTCCTTGATATCGGTGCCGCGAAAGACGGCCGCTGGGATGCAGTCCGCGCGGATGTGCAGGGCGTCGTCGAAACAGCGCATGAAGCTGCTGACGGAAAAAAGGTTGTCGTGAAAGTTATCCTTGAAACGTGCTACCTGACAAAAGATGAGATAGTGCGCGCCTGCAGTGAGTGTGTTGCCGCCGGAGCTGACTTCGTAAAGACAAGTACCGGTTTTGGAACAGGCGGTGCAACGCCTGAAGACGTATCACTCATGAAAAAGACTGTCGGTGACCGCTGTCTTGTAAAAGCTGCAGGCGGGATACGTGACAGGGAGACTGCCCTTAAGATGATTGAAGCCGGTGCAGACCGTCTTGGCTGCAGTGCCGGAATCGCCATAATCAACGGCTGATACTTGAAAAATCGTGCGGTTATAGGTATTGTTACAGTATGTTTGATGTAAAAGATACAGATTTTTTTGAACTTGAAGAAGATGACTTTGACACGGTTCTTGCTTCCGATATTACTTTCAATGGAAAAATCCGCTTTGCCAAGCCGTTCATGATAAAGGGACATGTTTCCGGGTCAATTGAAGCCACAAACGATCTTGTCGTTGACACCGATGCCGAGGTAAAGGCTGACATTGATGCAGAACGTGTTCTTGTACGTGGACGTGTTGAAGGCGACGTAATCGGAAAGAAACTTGTGTTCGTAACTGCTTCGGGAACTGTTATCGGCGACATTGAATCACCTCAGGTAGTACTTGAGCCGGGAAGCGTCTTTTCCGGAAAATGCACTACGACACAGCCATCTGCAATATCCGGCAAGGGTGCAGACTGACATTATTCTGATCTGACGGGAAGGGATGAAATATATGGGAAAAAAAGTAATTGCACTCTGTCTTGGTATACTGCTCTGTTCAGTTCTTTCAGCTGCAGAGAAAAAAGATGCACTTGTCCTTTACAGAAATGGAAATTATGAAGAGGCTTCTGCCGTCTGTCAGCAGGAGATTAAGGATAATCCCAACAACGTAGATTCATACGTCGTTCTGTGCTGGTCTCTTGTAGCCAACAGACAGTATTCAGAAGCAAGCTACTGGAGCGTAAAGGGACGTGAAGTACTTAAATACGATCCACGCCTTGTTGAAGTTCAGGCAGAATCGGAATATTACCTTGGCAAGAACGATGAATCTCTTGCTCATTTTCAGGAATACATTTCACTTGTAGGTTCCAGTGGCAGTCGTATCGGCGATGCATATTCCTTCATGGGAGAAATTTACATCAGGGAAGAAAAATACAACCATGCAGATATTTCATTCTCACAGGCAGTCCGTATGGATCCGCTCAGGGATGCATGGTGGTCACGCCTTGGATATGCCCGTGAAATGGCTGGCGAATATGTCAGCGCAGCAAATGCTTACGAGAAGGCTCTTACACTGAATCCATCCCAGGAAGCAGCAAAAGCCGGAAAACTGCGTGTTCAGCAGTAAACTGATGGAAAATAACGTTCATTTTGAAACTCTTGGCTGCAAACTCAATCAGATAGAATCAGAATCAATTGCCCGCGCATTTACTGACGCGGGTTTTTGTTCTGACATGACACCATTTACGGCTAAAACCCCTGTAACAGAAAATGTATCTCTTTGTATTGTTAACACATGTACAGTAACAGCAAAAGCAGAGCAGAAAGCCCGCCGCATAATCAGGCTGCTGCTTGAAAAAT
>JAZUFS010000101.1:0-15437 GCA_045640805.1 Treponemataceae bacterium | reverse complement strand
CTGAAATATCCGTACTAATTCCTGTATATAATGTCGAAAACTACATAGCTCAATGTCTCGAAAGCCTGCTGGCAAACACATTCATAGATAAATGCGAAATCATTCTCTGTAATGGCTGCACTCAAGACAACTCAATGGATGTTGCCCAATCTGTCTTATCAAAACGCCCGGATATATCTGTAAAGATTCTCAACCATTCAGAAAACAAAAAAATTGCCCTCACAAGGCAAGAACTTTTGGAAGCTGCTACAGGAAAATATATTCAATTTGTTGACAGTGATGACTGGGTTGAATCTGATTATCTTGAAAAGATGTACACACTTGCAGAACAGACACAGGCAGATATAACTTCATGTAATATCATCAAGGAATATGCAAACACTAAAATCATACTCAAGCAGATACTGTCAGATAATCAGAATCAGAATATATCAGATTTGTTAACTTCTAAAACTGTAGGCTATCTTCACAGCAAATTGATTCGACGGGCATTCATTGTTGAAAACAATCTTTCATTTGATCCGGATTTGATATATGGCGAAGACACATTGTTCTTTCTTAAATGTTTTTTTCATACATCTAAAACAGCAAATACAAATCTACCACTTTATCACTATAGAATCATTTTCTCGCATATACGATTTACGGAATCCTATGCTAATGAGCGTATAAAAGGTGTACAGAAAATGGAAGCTCACCTTTTTTCAATGAATAGTTACGATACATTTAAGTCAGAAATTGCCTACCGTAAAATATTCATTTTATTGAAATTTCTTCCCTATACCCCTTTTTCAAAGTGCAGACAATACTATCTCTCTTTTTCTAATATTTCTCAAAATCTGAAAGTATCAGGCGTAAAAGGGTTCTATTACAGAAGTTTCGCAAAAGCTATTGATAAAAAGAATCATTTCGTTTGTAATATTTATATATTTATTGCTAAAATCAGAATAGCCTTTTTGAATAAGAAAGTAAAAAGATTGTAACGGTGATATAATGGCAGTAAGCAACCCGATAACAAAAGAGCAACTTCGCAAAATGCAACTCATAGAGTTAAACATCCTCAAGGAAGTCCGTCGTGTCTGCGAAAAGCACGACATCCACTATTTCCTGATTGGAGGAACCCTCATTGGTGCAATCAGGCACAAGGGTTTTATCCCCTGGGATGACGACATTGACATTGGTATGAGCAGGGCAGATTTTGACCGCTTTGTTGAAGTCTGCAAAACCGAACTTGAGCCGGACTTCTTTCTTCAGACTCCTGAAACTGAAAGTAACGCCGATTATGGTATTGCCCGTATCCGCTTGAACGGAACAGCTTGCGTCCAGGCATTCAGAAAAGGAACAAAAACACACAATGGTTTCTATGTTGAAGTGTTCCCGTACGATAATCTTCCAGACGGAAAACTCAGACGTTTTTTTTACGGAAATTGGTTCCCGTTCCTTAAAAGGATATGTGCAATCCGCATGGGTTACAAACCAAAACCAAAATCTGTTTTTCTTCGAGCAGTTATTTACGTCTCAGCCTTCATTTCCCGTGTCATTCCGCTTAAGGTGCTACACAAGAAAATGCTCAATTACCATGTGAAGCATAACAGGAAAGAAACGGACTACGTATTCCTGCTGAGTGGAGCATGGGGATATGACAAAGAAAAGCACCTCCGGACGACAATCTCTGAGTTTACAACCGTCCAGTTTGAAGATGACTGCTTCTCCGCTCCAAAAGACTATGATACTTTCCTGCGCGAACAGTACGGTGATTACATGCAGATGCCAAAAGACATTGAATCATGCTATAATAAGCACCGTTGTCTGGAACTCGACTTCGGCAAATACAACTGATACAGGAATCATACATGAAACGTGTAATCACATATGGAACTTTCGACCTTCTTCATTACGGCCATATCAATCTCTTGAAACGTGCTAAGGCTCTTGGCGATTATCTCATCGTTGCCCTTTCTACAGATGAATTTAACTGGAACGAAAAGCAGAAGAAATGCTATTTCAGCTACGAAAAACGCAAGGCACTGCTTGAAGCCATACGCTATGTCGATCTCGTCATCCCCGAAGAATCATGGGAGCAGAAAAAAACAGACGTAAAAGAATATCACATCGATACATTCGTTATTGGAGATGACTGGAAGGGAAAGTTTGATTTTCTGAAGGAACAGTGTGAAGTAGTTTACCTTGAACGAACACCTGAAATCTCTACAACAAAAATAAAGCAGGACATCGGTACAAAATAACTGATGAGTGACACTGCAGAGAAAAACCAGCACAGATACACTTCTTCTCGTCTCAAACATATTGCAGACAGTCTTCCTTACGCATTTCTGTCACTGTTTTCAAAACGAGACCCAAAACTCATCGTGTTCTGCGCCATGCATTGTGAAACTTTTGACTCCAACTCAAAGTTCCTGTTCCTGCACTTTCTGAACAATGAGCCGGAATATACAGTCAAATTTGTAATTAACGATGATGAGCTGCGCGAAAAACTTACAGCGGAATACGGAGATCATTTCATTGATACCCGGACAACGGAAGGAAAGAAAACTGCCGTCAGGGCAAAAACCTGGGTCGTTTCCTGGCTCGACTTACCACTGGGAGGACTATTCCTCAAATTCAGACGTTTTGTTCTCCATCTGGGGCATGGGACACCCCTAAAATGCATAGGCTTGCTGGAAGGCGATGGTAAGTTCATTAAGAAACTGTATTACACATTAAATAAGACAAATATTTCCTGCTCTCTTGGCTCATCCCCTTTTGTAGCAGAAATCATTGCCAGGTGTCTGGGCTTTCCTACTCGTCGTGTTCTGGTTAACGGACAGCCACGTACTGACGCCCTGTTCCAGCCACCGGCCGAACTGCCCATCCTGCAAAAGGGCAGTTTCAACATTCTGTATGCACCGACGTGGCGGCAGCATTCTGAGGTCCATCTTTTCCCGTTTGACGATTTTGACCTTTCAAAATTAGACACATTCCTTACAGATAACAACATTACTATTTACATCCGCTTTCATCCTGCTTATGAAGAGTCTATTCCCCAGGATATCCTCAAGCTGAAAAATGTTGTTCTTTTCTCTGCCCGGCAATATACCGAAGTCATGGATTACATCAACTGTTTCGATGCGCTGATTACCGACTATTCATCGATTTATCTCGATTACATGTTACTTGAACGGCCTATTATCTTCCTTCCATACGATCTTGAAGAATACCAGAAAACCGTTGGATTCACCATGGATTACATGGAAAACACTCCCGGCGAAAAGCCTTCTGATTTCGAAGCATTCCTTAAGGAATTACTTGTAATCAAAAACACCCCGGAGTCACGAATTGCTCTTGTCCATGAACTTAATCTTAAACTGAATGGAACTTCAAAAGAAAACTGCTCAACGCTTGCCCGCATAATCAAGGAACACTGATTTGCAGGAAATGCCTTATTCCTTAATCAGGCTGACTTTTGTGCCAACGTTGCGGGTCGGATATTTTTCGTAGTACAAGAGACGGCCGTTAACAAAACCGGCGCGGACAATCATGCCTTCTGCAGTTCCTGCAATTTCTTCCATTCCAGGATACATGAAATTACCGAGTGACCAGACTATCAGACTGTCGTTGTACCACTCCACGGGCTGTACCACATGCGGATGAGAACCAAACACAATGTCAGCACCGGCATCGCACAATCTTCTGTAAAGCACCTGCTGCTCATTTGTCGGTGTTGCGTTATATTCCGTACCGCCATGCACATTGATTACGATAATTGAACCTTCACGCTTCTCTTCGCGGATCATATCAAGCAGTTTGTCTGATTCCCAGAGAATGCCGGCTTTTGTTTCTGTCGCCGCGGAAAGTTTTCTGTTTGTGTTGTACGGATCAAGATGAGAAGCAGCTACAGAAAGGATTGATACAGCGTATCCGCCAATATTTGTTCTGTAGAAGCGTGAAGCCTCTTCTTCATTCTTTCCTGCACCTGATGTGGCGAATCCCTCATCCGTCAGAAGCTTGAGCGTATCCTTAAAACCGGTTTCGCCATAATCCCAGATGTGGGTATTGTTCAGCTTGAGATAATTGAAGCCTGCCTGACGCAGATACTTCAGGATTTCCGGTCTGTACTTGAATACATACGCCTTATTTATGCTGACCGCACTTGTGGTTACCGGACCTTCAAGGTTTCCGATTGTAATACTGCTGTTCTTGAGGATTGATACCGTGTCAGTGAAAACCGGAGACGGTGAATCGACATTTATCATTGGCCAGTCTGCACCGCGGCCCATCATCATATCGCCGGTACCTGCAATGAAGAATGTTTTTGGAAGTGCCGGTTCATCCTTAAGGGCAATAACAACGCGCTCCTCAAAGAACTCATCCGCTTTTTCAATTGCGGCGTCATAATTCTCATACAGGGCGTCTGCATATTTTATTTCAGTTTCCTGCTCTTCGATGGCATTAATTGCATCCTCCGTTGTACGGATAACAGAGCCATCTGCAGTCGCAGCATCTTTTTCTTTAGCAGGAAGAGCGTATTTCTTTATATTGACGAATGTACTTTCATACAGCGGATAATCTGCATCGCCGGCAAGATATTGCACATCCCCGAGCTGGACAGGGAGGATGACCATACCGGACGGGATGTCATTCAGTTCGTAAAACTCACATTCATTTACAGAAGCAAGAGAACCGGAACCCGCTGCGACAGGAGAATACGCTGCATAGGGAAGATTTTCCGCGAAAGGAATGCACGGATACCAATACGTACGAGAAATTTCAGCTTCACCGTCATTAAGGGCAACAGTTCCGAATGCTTTTGCAACTGCGAACGCGCCCTCTTTTACGGACTGCTGGCTTGCAGGAGAAAGGGCAATATCAGCTAATTGGAATGTCGTGTCACCGGTAAATCTTCCAATGAAACGGGCAAACGGATTTTTGGAAGAAGAGCCTGATGCAGTCTGCATTGCCATATTTACTATAACTACAGAATAATCTTTTTCAGAATAAAGGACACGGGCTTCAGGGTACCCGCCAGCTTCCTGCAGATACTGGAAAAAAGTCTGCTCCTTCAGCTGGCTGTAAACCTCAGGTGATGTACTGATTTCATACACTACCGGACCACATGAAGTGAGGAAAAAGATAAAACTAAAAATCAACAGTAAATGAACTGTTTTTTTCATACTGACAGTCTATCTGACTACGCCTTTTTTGTCGAGAGATAACGGAGATTTTAGAACTTTCCACCACCAAGCGTTGCACTGAGAGTTGCCTTCACGACCGGTTTTGAATCGAAATCAGGCCACGTTGCAGAGACTCCTGCACCAAATGAAAGATTTGACGACGGAGAATAATTCAATGTCGCAGTTGTACGGACAGCAGCAAGGTCTTTTGAGGAAATGCCCATAGCGCCTCCCATTGTGTCAAGCAGCATTTTTGACAGGGAATCAAGCTCATCCTTACCGATATTCATCATGCCGAACAGAGACAGTGAACAGTCTTTCAGAAGAGGCAGCTCACCAAAACTTGCCATCACTGCGGCGTTATGTCCGTAAGTCTGGTTTGGAATGGTGAAATTGCCATTCATAGGAGCAGGCAATGCCATGGAATATGTCGCATCCTTGTTGTTGCTGTCGTAGTAGTACTGACCCATGAGCATGATTTTCGGGTCTTTCCAGTAATAGCTGAAACCGGCAGTTGCCTTGAAGAGTGCAGTTTTTCCGTCGAAAGAAGTATCGGCGGCCCACTCAGAATCGGCGCCGTACTGGAATACGCCTTCACCGAACACACTGACCTTTCCGTTGATGATGCTGCCACTGGCCGTCATCATGGCTTTAGGCGATTTTTCGTACTGATAGAATGCCCCGGCACCAAGTTCAAATGCACTTACGACGACATCCATCTTGGCGGCGAGTGCTGTATCACGGGCAAGAGCTCCGGCGCCGACCTGCGGTATGGCATAGAGCCACAGACAGTTCTGGGAACCCGGGAAAATGATCTGGGTGCGGAGGTTAAGGCTTCCGTCGACCTGCTCATCAGCGTTTTCGGGGTCGATTTTTCCGGAGTTGATCATATCCGAACACGGACTGAAGAAGTAGCCTGTTCCCCAGGAAACTGTGTGAAGTCCGAAGCGGAAGAACGCACGGTCAGCAAGCGAAAAGTCAGTAAACATTTCCTTTACCTGAAGAAAGTCGCTGATTGAAAGCGTTCCGGCACTGGAAGTACCTGTTGTCTGGAACGGATAACCGAGGCTGAACTTGGTGTACATTCTGAGCGTATCCGTCGGGCGCGCATCAAGACTGATGTCGGCAGAAATTGCCGGCGAAATTGTTGTGCCGTAAATGCGGTCTTTAAACGATGAGTCGTCGTCTTCGTCGTAGAGCAGGAAGCCGGCGTCTACAGAAGACGTGAAGCGGCCACCAAGCTTTACACTGCCCGCCTGAAAAACAACACCTGCGTCGCCCGTGCTGAAACCGCCGGAACCGTTTGTTGAAGAAGTTGCGCTTTCATCAAGCACATCGATTCCATCGTCAGCGAAAAACACGTCGTCAGTGCCGGCGTTCCAGTCTGCGAACACATCATCGTCTTCGCCGAACGTAATGTCAGAGAATGAACTTTCACCGAAGATATCGTCCGAGGAAGTTGTCACATCCGCGCCGGAACCGCTGCCAAACAGGTCGTCGTCAGAAACAGAAGAATCGCTGCCAAACCAGTCGTCATCGGAGACGAAACTGAAAGAGTCGTCGTCAAGGAAGAAGTCGTCGTCAGACTGTGCGGCGAGTGGCAGCACAAAAAGCGTAAAGGCCACCAGCAGGCACAGGGCGCGGACTGCTTTTGTAACAGTAGTTTTCATGAATGTACCTCCCGCAATCAGTTGAGGCCTTCGAGATAGGCTTTTGTGAAGATACGGTCAGGCAGGGCTGCAAACGACAGGTCAGATACAATCTGCTGAGTCTGTTCTCCCGGGTTAAGTTCGTCGCGCATTATCATCTGAGTCGGAACATATCCGGCAGAAACCTTGCTGTACTTTGGAATAAGTGTCGTGCGCATAAGGCGGTCCGAACCGGAATATTCCTCGACCTTAAGTGTCAGCGGCACATCCTGCCGGATGTAATATACTGACTTTGCGTAACTCGGCTCGCTTGTCTTTGCAAGCAGCGTAATGACATAGACAGAGTAGTTGCCGAGTTTTCCGGCTGCGACCTTGTCTACGGTATAGTTTTCGCGCCATTTATCCTTTGACTGATTCACGTCATCAAGCTGGATGTCAGAATCTGCAAGGCTTTCCTTAAGGCTGGTGTGGGTGAACTTACGGCTGATAGGGTCGTATGCCCAGATATTGTCACCGTCGCGAAGGAAGCCGGAACCCTTGTCTGCTTCAGGGAAGAGCTGGACGATTGTCATAAGGTCACTGTCCGTACGCTCGAAAATCTTGTACTGAACTGACTCATCAGGCTTGCCAGGTTTTTCAACCACAAGAGAAATGGTTGCGGAATAGTCTCCATGGTAGGCAAGGATGTCAGCCGTAGATTCCATAATCTGGAAAGCTTTTTCAGCTGTAGCAGCGTTAACGGTGGTGCTCTGAGCGACTACCCCAGTAACTGTAAGAAACATTCCGCACAAAACTGCGAAAACGCGGACAACATATTTATTCATAACAAAACCTCTCATTTGTAATACAGTATATACTTTGTATCTGGCAGACACTCATATCCGCCAGCGTTATTTAATTGTTCTAAGTGCCTCTGCAGGACTTAACGCAGAAGCTTTCTTTGC
Source organism: Treponemataceae bacterium (assembly GCA_045640805.1). Lineage (GTDB taxonomy): Bacteria > Spirochaetota > Spirochaetia > Treponematales > Treponemataceae > Treponema_I. The sequence goes on along the minus strand of JAZUFS010000101.1, from coordinate 7,673 downwards.
AGTGCCACGGACGGCGAGTGTCGTCAGGCCGATAAGCAGCAGATACTGCAGAATAGTTGTTCCCACTGAAAGCGAGAACGTGAAGTGACCGTTGTGCAGGAAGAACTGCAGCGACTCATCGTGTATCGGGATAAGGTGTACACATCCCATGACAAGTCCCGCGAACGCAAAGCCCGCCACCGCACCAATAATGCACAGGATGACTGCCTCTGCCGTAAACACGCGGCCCGTTGTCTTGCCTGTCATGCCGAGCGCGCGCATCGTACCGATTTCACGGATACGCTCGTACAGGACCATACGGTATGTGTTGCTGACACCAACCATGACAATGAGCAGAATGACGATGAGAATCGTCGTCGTGACAATATGCACGATATTCAGGACTGTCTTGATCTGCGGGATGGCGTCCTCAAGACTTTCAACGCCGTACTTGGTACCTTCCCACTGATATTCCTTGTTCTGGAACTGCTTCGTAATGCCGGTAGCTGGCGTATTCGGATTTGTCTGGTACGCCAGAAGCCTGCTTGAAACCTCAACGCCATCAGAACGGATGATATCCTCAATCCGCTGGGCAATAACATTCTGCTCGGACTTGTCGTTCAGATAGATACTGAATGTCGAATATCCGCCCTCGGGCATTTCAACGAGTTTGTTTATTGTCTCAATGTGGGCATACGCCTTCATGCTGTTGAGCAGGTTGCTTTCCTTGATGATGAGGGCAACCGTGAAATCAGCGACTTCATTCTGGCCGGAAAGAGTGTTTGTAACGTACATGATTGAGTCGCCGACCTGAACGTTCAAGCTGTCGGCAATCGACTTACCCAGAACGAGTGCGTCTGGAGCAGCCAGATTTTCCAGGCTTCCTTCCAGAATCTGGAATGAATCGAGCAGTTCCGTTTCTGTCATGTCGCGGCCAACAACTGACATGATTGCCTTCTTTCCGTTAAACAGCAGCTGTCCTGAACTGCTCGTGTACTGTGAGAAATAGCGGTAATCCGCCCCACTCCGTTCAAGTACGTCACGGATGTAGTCATGGTCACGGACGATATTGGTTACCTTATCTTTTCCTTCTTTTGTCTCTGACGGTCTTTTCTCATAACCACCAATCATGACGGTACCACCGGTCATCTGCGTGATCATATCCTCAAGATTGTTGACCATTCCCGTTGTAAGGCCGTCAATGACCGTAACTACAAAAAAGCCGAATGCAATTGCAATGGCGAGTATTGCGTTTCTGCGCTTCTGGCGTGTCAGGTTTCTCAATGCAAGGTGCAGTGTTGTATTCATTTCCGTCCTCCTAGCTGTCTGACTTTGAAAGCGCTTTAAGCGGGGTTATTTTCAGCGCCGAGCTTACCGGATACAGGTTGCTCAGGATGCTGCCCAAAAGCGCGACCAGGACAGTCACGCCAATAATCGTGACCGTCGGACTGAAATGCATGAGACCACCGCCAAGAATCATTTTGGCGATGGAGTTCGTTATCGTTATGTTCATGCTGTTGAAAATTCCCATGGCAATGAACGCAATGATTATGCCGAGTACGGAAGAAACTGAAGTCAGCATGAGTGTCTCTGTGAAGAACAGGCGGCGCACAAAGCGCTTTTCAGCACCGATGGCGCGCATGGTGCCAATCTCACCGGTACGCTCGATGACGCTGACCGTCATGGTGTTCATGATGATGATGAAAACGACGACCGCAAGAATGATGATGAGCAGATTGAAGATGAAGCCGATTCCCTCGACCGTCTCAGTGTAACTGAAAGCTGCGGCTTTCCAGTTCATGGCATGCACGTTAAGGCCTTCTGCCTCAAAACGCTCGTTGAGTTCGGCGACTATATTATCAGCCTGGCCGGCACGCTTTACCTTTGCAATGATGAAGTTCCAGGCGCCGTCATCCGTGCGGTTCAGTTCGTCACGGCGGCTCGTATCACCAAGGATTGCATCAAAGTCGATGTCTTCAGCAAGGACGCTGTCATCAAAACCGTCATCGCCGTCAAAAGCGAAGTCATCACTGAAGGCGAAATCCGCATCGTCAAAGCTGATGTCTTCAAAGCCGAAGTCAAAGCCCGCATCGCTGTCCCCGAAGCTGATATCGTCGAAAGCGAAGTCGTCTTCAAAGCTGATGTCAGCGAAATCGCCGCCGTCTGCAGAGCCGAACATCTCGTCTTCTGACAGGCCGCCAAGTGACAGGTCGATGGTGTCAGGCAGTTCCTCGATAATACCGGAACCGTATGTCAAATCGGCGAAACTGCGCGCCAGGCCAGGATTACAGTAGATGATCTGGAACATGGCACTGTTTACATCCGGGGGATCGAACACGCCGACGACTGTTGCCTCGCGGACAATGCCGTTTGTATTCGCACCCGCGACGAGTACCTTGTCACCCATGTTGAGTGTCTTTCTGTAAAGGCTTTCAAACGCGTTTTTCACGCGCGTGTCAATGATCACTTCATCAGTGTCGGGCTCAAAGTAGCGGCCTTCAACGAAGTTCAGGTCAGGGAACAGATCCCAGTACGACTCTGCTTCAACACCCCACAGAATGGAAATCGGGATATCGTCAAAACCGAGGTCGTCGCGGTTCAGGATGTCATTGAAATCCATCTCATCACCGTGCGCGACAAGTACGTTTGCCGTAATGAGCTTTGAATCATTCTCAATACCTTCAGTTTCCTTAAGAATCTGATACACACGGTCAAGTTCAGGAAGAGCCGGAACCTGCGGAATCTCACCTGAAATATTCGTCGTGGTGACGCCGAAAATATCTATCATCGTACCCTTTTCAGGCTTTATGGATATTGCTATATCACCCGTATAGTGGGCACGGAAGTCTTTTTCCAATCCCCGGTTGATTGACTCAAGAAATGAGTTGCCGAGGATGACGATTGCTATACCGAACACCAGAAACAACGCGATGATTATCGTCTTCGATTTATGCTCGCTTATGTTTCTGAGGGCAAGTCTGCCAATTACGCTCATACTGCCCTTCTCCTACTCTGATGTACCGTACACGTCGCTGCCGGTCTTATATTCATCCTGCTTTACGAGGCCGTCAAAAATGTGGACGACATGGTCGCACATGTCAACGATACGCTTGTCATGTGTTGAGAAGATGAACGTTGTCTGCAGATCAGAATCTTTGTTCAAATCCTTCATGAGGCTTAAAATCTGGGCACTGTTTACAGAGTCAAGGTTTGCGGTCGGCTCATCTGCAAGAATGACAGGTGCTTTCGTGACAAGAGCACGGGCAATTGCAACGCGCTGACGCTGTCCGCCAGAAAGCTCTGACGGCTTGTGCTTCTCCCAGTCTGAAAGGCCGACTTTCTCCATAAGGAAGTGAATCCACTCATCCTTCTGCTTGCGGGTGAAACTGTCTACCGGGCATGCGAGAGACTTATCCTTTGACTCAAGCAGGAGCGGGAACTCAATGTTCTCGTATACGTTAAGAACAGGAATAAGATTGAACGTCTGGAAAATGAATCCCAGATGTGAACGACGGAGAGCGGTAATACGCTTATCCAGCTTGTTCGGAATGGTATTCTTTATCTTCTGGGAACCCTTGTCTTTCTTCTCGACGTAGTTGTTGAGGCGGTCTGCCTCAAGCTGGGTATTTTCAAGGTCAAAACCTTCATAGACATCAATGCCGTCTATGATGATCCTGCCATCAGAAGGAAGGTCTATAAGGCCGACCATATTCAGAAGTGTTGATTTTCCGGAACCGGATGGACCGGAGATAGCGGCGAACTCGCCCTTTTCAATGTTGAAGGAAATGCCTTTTACGGCTTCTACTTTCTGCTTACCAAGCGGATATATTTTTTTTACATTCTCAAGTGTGACGACAGACATCTATCCCTCCAGGCTCTGCCAGAAAACGGCAGAGCGTATGATTTCCTAATTTAAACTTACTGATATAAACACCGATAAGCAACAGAAATCGTACTTTTTTCGGGAGGGATTTACGATTATGTTCTTTTATTTAGAATCTGAAGCGGACACCGGTGCTTCCGCAGAGGTCAAAGCCGCCGTTGTTCAGGAACTGACCGCTGTATCCCAGTTCAAGCGGGATAGAGATGTGCTTCCAGAAAACAGCTTCCATACCGATACCGGTACCGGCATACAGGTACGCCAGATTCTTCTGGGTCGGAGAAAGGTCTCTTCCGCCAACGCCACCGTTCACCCAGAAATACAGGCGGAACACACTGTCATTCTTGATGATGCTCAGGTTTGTGACATCAAAGGTACAGAGGACAAACTGTGCTTCGGCAAGGACCTTCCAGTCAAGTTTTGAGCCGTATGTCGGAATCCATTCTTGTGCGGTGGAATCATACGTACTGCTGTACACGTAGTTCTCGTCATAGAACATTGAACCCGTAACCTCAACACCGACCTTGTCAAACCAATGCTGATACTGAAGTCCGTAAATCAGGATATCATCATAGTCGTAACCCAGTGATGATGGGGTTGTAAATGTAAATCCAACAGCGTTGTTGAAAACCTCTGGTTCCTTTACTGTCTCTTCCTCGCAGAAAGCTGCTGCGGAAAAACACATAAGCAGTACAACAAAAGCAATCTTAATCTTCTTCATAAACTTCTCCTTTAGAACATTGTAAACGATGTTCCGAATAAAAAAAACAGTTTTTATTACCGACATACACCGGCTTTGTATTTTGAACAAATGAAACACAAAAAAGTGACACTTGTCAATCCGGAAAAAAGTCACAATACCGTTACACAAAAAAAGTGATTTCTGTTATATTGTAGGAATGAAGAAATTAACGATTGTCATTTTCCTTCTGACAGCCGCTGTCATCCTGTTTTTTTACCTGAAACCGGTTCAGGAACCTGAACTGCCGGAAGCGCCTGTAGAAGAAGACATTCAGTATTCAAAAGTCATCATCCCCGTCGTTCCTGATATAGACACAACTGCATCGTCAGTCACCAATGACTACAGCGAAACACTCGCCAACTTCGGCAGTCTTTCACTCAACGCAGGTGAAACGCTGCTGCAGAGTTATTCAGTCCTGCTCAGAAATGATGCCGGCGAAGATTCTGAAGACCAGATATGTGCCATAAGGCGTAACAATAACCCGAACATCATCCTCATTGCAGGTATTTACGACCAGAATACTGCCATGTACATCCGTGCCGCCGAAATTGAGACGCCCATCAAGAAACTGAATACATTCTCAGTCTCCACGATGGATATGACCGGCGACCATAAAAATGAAATTGTTTTCACGGGATTTGAGGATAACCAGACAATCATGCAGGTTTACGTCTGCAATGTCAGCGGGAAAACGATGAACCCGAGGAAGGTTGCGGACATACGGTCAGAAGGCACAATCTCCATTCAGGAAGTTTCACGCTCAGACGCCTACGCACTGGGAATCGCCTCCGGTGAAAGTTACAGCATTTACGAATATCAGCCTGTACAGAGCAGTTCAGGCTCATCCCTTGATCAACTGCAGATCGTCTATTCGTGGGATAAGGGATACAAATCATACAACAGGGCTTCATCAAAACTCATCACCAACAAGGTCATCAACTCGCAGGAAATTGACCGCATCCTTGATGGCACACGCGAATCATTCACGAAATTCTTAAGCGGATTATGGTACAAGACCCAGACAAGCTCAAACGAATCACGCTTCATCTTCTTTGACGAAGCTAACGGGGAAATAATCTGCCTTGTAAACGATAACCAGGAACTGTACGGCTGGACCTCGGACTGGATGCGCAAAAACGGTATGACAATCAACACGACGAACAAGTCAATGTCAGTTCTTACCAGACAGCTTGTCGTCACACTCGTCGATGCTGATGAAATCAAGATTTCAGCAAACGATAACCTGCTCATGGTAATTGGCGAGGAAACCCTGTGGGACGGAAATTACAAGAAAGTCACCACGCCAATGACCATACAGACAGCTTCAACGGCAGATACAACAGATTTTTTCAAGCAGCTCATTACAGGTGAAAACAGCTGGTACACACCTGATGGCGATGAAATCATCTTCACGGAAAACACCTGGACCGAAAAAAAGAACGGGGCAGTTGTATCAAGCGGCATTTTCTCGACGGACAGCATTCTTGAACAGAATCTCGTCCAGTTCAGATCCCAGGACCATAATCCCCTGTTTACGGGATGGTATTCAATCATGTTCGACCAGCCACAGCCTGAAACTGAGGTTGTGACGTTCCAGCCTGTCACCGTTTCCATGTCATCAGTCAAAGCGGCAGGAGACACACTGCGTCTGGAGCGCGCCGTCCCAGTTGAAGATGATTCTGACAGTACAGACGAAGGAGAAAAAGACTGATGACCTATTTCTTTGAGACATACGGCTGCCAGATGAACAAGGCAGAATCATCCTCCTTTGAACAGCTCTTCATTGAACATGGCTGGACGGCCTCAGAAGGTCCGGAAACAGCAGATTTCATCGTCATAAACACATGCTCCGTGCGCGCAACTGCTGAAAGCCGCATTGACGGCCGTCTCGGCTATTACACCATGCTAGGCCGCCAGCGGAAGAAAGCAGGCAATCCGTTTACGCTCGCCGTCGTAGGCTGCATGGCAGAACGCCTGAAGGACGAACTCAAGAAACAGTATCCCGTAGTAGATTACGTCATAGGTACATTCCAGCGCTACAAATTCGACGACCTCATTACTGCCGCGGAAAATGGTGTCCGTGCAGAGAAAATTGAAGAAGAGCCTGTCTACACATTCAGTGAATTCTCGTATGAACCCGGTGCTTTTCAGGCATACGTGCCCATCATGCACGGCTGCAACAATTTCTGCACCTACTGCATCGTGCCGTACGTCCGCGGCCGCGAAGTCTCCCGCAGTCCGGAAGCAATTCTTCACGAACTTGACCTGCTTTCTGCAAAAAATGTCCGCGAAATCACCCTGCTTGGTCAGAACGTCAACTCATACAGATGGAATGCAAAGACAGATACTTCCGGCACATACGATGACTTCACCATGGATTTCCCTGAACTCATGCAGCTGATTGCAGATCATCTGCGCGAAACAAAGAGCAGCATCGGCTGGGTACGTTTCATGTCGAGTCACCCCAAAGACCTGTCAGAACGTCTCATTGACGTCATTGCCAGAGAAGAAGTTTTCTGCCGGCACATTCATCTGCCGGTGCAGCATGGCTCAACGCGCATTCTTGCCGCCATGAACAGAAGGTACACCCGCGAAGATTACCTGGCGAAAGTGCGCATGATACGCGAGAAGTTACCCGGCGTCAGTCTTACAACGGACATAATGCTCGGCTTCCCGGGCGAGACAGATGACGACTTTGAGGATGCAGTGACTCTCCTTCAGGAAGTGCGTTATGAAGCTGCTTTCATGTATTACTACAATCCGCGTGAAGGAACAAAAGCATGCACAATGCCCGACCAGATTCCAATGGAAATAAAGAAGGCCCGCCTTGCCCGCGTCATTGAGACACAACTTGAAATCAACCGTACGGAAATGTCAAAACGTGCCGGAACAACGGCAAAAGTGCTGTGTGAGTGCGTGTCAAAAGACAATCCGGATGAACTGCTCGGCCGGACCGAACAGGATGAACATGTCGTTTTCAAGGCGGATGCTTCACTCATCGGAACGTTCCAGACCGTGAAACTGCTTGAATTGACAGGTAATACCTTCAGAGGTACACTTGTATCGTGAACC
>JAZUFS010000100.1:0-2198 GCA_045640805.1 Treponemataceae bacterium | reverse complement strand
ACCGCAAACGGAATGCGCGTGTTGCCGGAATTCCGTGCAAACACGCCAGATGCTGAAACGGAAAGATTTGCATACCCGAGAATATCCACGTCGAAAACGCCACCTGCCTCAAAGCGGTTCTGCGCGGTACCTGCATCGTATTTCAGGTTAAGACCCGCACTCCATTCAACTTCATCCAGCGTCAGTACTGCTGACGAATTGAATCCCGCGAACTTACGTGTGTTCGAAGCAGAACCTGCCGCGCTCACGAACTGCGTGTTGAAGACGCCGCCTGCCGTACCGGTGAAACTGAGCTTAGGCCACACATCCCAGTTGAGGACGAAATTACCGGTAATATTCTGCCGTGAAATATCGTAAAATCCGGTATTCTTTCCCTGAAGGCCGTCTGTACGTGTCTCATATCCGGCGGAAGCATCTATCAGGACAGACTCTCCAAGCGCAAACTGTTTTTCGCCGGAAAGCAGTGTCTGCTGGCTTTCGTATCCGTCAGGCGCCTTGTTGAGGCCGATACCCATTACGGATTCGTGGAAGAACTCGAGTTTGAACGGTTCATCGCCAATGTTCCTGTATACAGAGAAGTCACCTGAGAAAAAGCCTGGCCATCCGGCACCGATGGCACCTTCAAGGAAAACATCCTGACCGGAAGCATCTGCTGAATCGGGAGCTTCTGACTGGATGAGCGTGTCAGCGGAGATATTTGAATCGGCAAGCACAGGCAGAGAAGACGGCTGTAACGGCAGGACAAGTGAAAAATCGGGCACGGCTTCTTTTTCAGGAGTAATGCCGGTTTCTTCGATTACTGTCGATGCATCAGAAAGCTCAATCTGTGAACCTGGAGCGGCAGCCTGGGTTTCTGCAAACATGGCAGAAATCAGCGCTGCAGCTGCAAAAATGGTTATCGTCTTTTTAACACTCATATTCCTGAAGATCTCCTATAATCCAAGTAAGGCGGATGCACGTGCCGTCCATGGGGATGCAGCGTACATTCCTGCCATCTGCGTACAGATAAGGCGTGCATCTCCGGTTTTTCCGGCTGCATCAAAAGCCTCTGCGGCACAATACAGTGCATGTGCAGTATCCTCGTCGGAAACAGCCGCCCCGTAATTTGCCGCAGTAATGTAGGCCCCGGACGCCTTTTCAAGTTCATCCGTCTGGCGCCAGCTTCTGCCAAGCAGACTGTATGCCAGAGTTCCCGTCATCATATCGTCATATTCTGCGTCTGAAGGAATTGCCGCGGCAATATCTTCAAGAAGCTGAACGCCCTGATTCCATTTTGAGTACAGGTCAAGATACTGCCGTGCAAGTTCTACTCCGGTCGAACGGCCTTCGACAGTCGCTACACCGCCATATTCATTGAACTTTGCAAGCAGGCGTGCCGTCTTCTCATCCGCGCCTTCAACAAGCAGCTTCAGTTCAGGCATCATTTCGGGAATGCCGTCCAGAGCAGCTTCTTTCGGATAGTCTGCCACTGTCTGTTCAGCCAGGCGCAGCGCCGTGTTTACGTCTCCCGTAGCGCGGTACAGCGGAATAAGGTGCGCCAAGCATGAATACGTATACTGGTCAGCATCATCTGCCGTCCGGCATGCTTCGTACATAAGTATTGCCGAGTCAGTGTTTCCGCCATTCTCACAACAGAGTGCGTTGTAATACAGTGCGCGGCTGGCAGCTGTTCCCGCCGGATATGTCTTTCTGCACTGAGAGAAACGGGATGCAGCTTCATTCCACTTTTCAAGCGCGAAATACAGTTCAGCACGTCTGAAGGCAGTTTCTTCAGCCATCTGGGTTCCCGTAAGCAGGGCTTCCGTCTTAAGAAGAAGTGCATCTGCATCCTGCAGTCTGCCCGCCTCGGCATACAGATCCGCAAGCTGATATTTGAGCGGGACAGAATTCCTGGAAACAGATGCAGCATCCTGTTCAAGCACCTTTATGGCATCAGAAAGACGGCCAAGTTCCTTATAGATGAGCGAACACTGAAGATGGGCTTCAATGCGCTGACTTTCAGAATTTGCGACGACGCCGGCCCGCTCTGCCGGAGACACTGCCAGTTTTGGAGTGCCGTTCTGCAGTGCACAGAGTGCGGCGGTAAGATTTGCCTCGTACGACATTTTGTGTACGGGATTCTCGTTTATGAATTTCGTAAAGAGCTTATATGCATTTTCACTGTCTCCAGAACGGTACAGCGCATATGCCGAGTAATA
>JAZUFS010000099.1:0-2320 GCA_045640805.1 Treponemataceae bacterium | reverse complement strand
TTCGCTTGATGTGCGCTCAAAGTATTCCTGGAATGTCAGGCGGCATGTTTCAGGGTTGCCGCCCAGTGCTGTAATGCGTGCCAGAGAGTGAAGTACTGCTGTCTGTGCACCGTGGTACGGGCTCCAGCTTGCGGCGCGCGGGTCGTAGCCGTATGTCATGAGGCTTGTCCTTTCTGTTTCGTATGGTGGCAGGACCGGAATCTTTGCTGCGCAGCCAGACTCTGGTGTGCTCTGGTACTTACCGCCCATCGGGAAGATGACGGTTGAAGCACCGATTGAGCCGTCGAAGCGTTCTGAAAGACCGCGCTGTGAGCAGACGGCCTGGTCAGTCATGTTGGCAATCCATGCGCGTTGGAGTTTTGAGCCCGGATGCTTGCACGGACCTTCTGAACATGGCTCGTTCAGGATTGCGGCGACTGAATCGAGTGGCGCGCAGAGTGGTGAATCCTTCTTTTCAGGAGAAGTGATTGCGGCCTGTGCGTTGCGGCTTGCGCCTGCGGTGTCAAGGAAAGCGCGGTCAATGTCGACGATTGTCTTGCCGCGCCACTTCATGACGAGGCGGTTTGTATCAGTGACTTTTGCGATGACGACCGCGTTAAGATTTTCTTTTGCAGCAGCAGCGATGAGTGCGTCGACGTCTTTTGCGCGGACGACGAGAGCCATGCGCTCCTGGCTTTCTGAAATGGCGAGTTCAGTTCCGTTAAGACCTTCGTACTTTTTTGGAACTGCGTCCAGGTTGATGTCGAGGCCGGGAGCGAGCTCACCGACAGCGACAGAAACGCCACCGGCACCGAAGTCGTTGCAGCGGCGGATCATGGCGGCTACTTCGCGGTTACGGAACAGGCGCTGGGTCTTGCGCTCTTCAACGGCGTTACCTTTCTGGACTTCAGCAGCAGCTGTCGTTACAGACTTTACGTTGTGAGCCTTTGATGAGCCTGTTGCACCGCCGATACCGTCACGGCCTGTACCGCCGCCAACGAGGACGACGATGTCGCCTGCGTCCGGTTCTTCGCGCTTTACGACGTCAGCAGGAACGGCCGCGATGACGGCGCCCAGCTCCATGCGCTTTGCTTCAAAGCCCGGGTGATAGATTTCGGCAACCTGGCCTGTAGTAAGACCAATCTGGTTTCCGTATGAACTGAAGCCCTGAGCGGCTTCTCTTGTAAGCTTAATCTGCGGCAGCTTTCCTTCGCGTGTCTGTTCCACTGGGCGGGTCGGGTCAGCGGCGCCTGTTACGCGCAGTGACTGGTAAACCCATGCACGGCCTGAAAGCGGGTCACGGATTGCACCGCCGATACAGGTAGCAGCGCCACCGAACGGCTCAATCTCAGTCGGATGGTTGTGTGTCTCATTCTTGAACTGGAGCAGCCAGCGTTCTGTCTTTGGTGCAGTTTTTGCTGCTGCGCTTGTGTCAGTTACATCAACATCAATGTAGATTGAGCAGGCGTTTATTTCTTCTGAAAGTTCAATGTCATCAAGCTTTCCGTGCTTCTTAAGGTATTTTGCACCGATGCAGGCCATATCCATGAGAGTTTCTGGCTTGGCATTAGGAGCATCTGGCTTGATGCGGTCGCCGTAGAGTTCTGCACGCATTGCGCGGTACTCGTCGAGTGACATCTTGAGTGGCTCAGAAAGTTCGCCGTCAGCAATGCTGATGTCGTCGAGCACGGTGTTGAATGTGGTGTGGCGGCAGTGGTCAGACCAGTATGTATCAAGTACGCGGATTTCAGTTTCTGTCGGGTCGCGGCCTTCCTTCTGGAAGTAAGCCTGCAGGAACTTGATGTCCGCCATATCCATGGCAAGGCCCATCTTGTCGCGGATGTCAGAAAGTGCTTTCTCATCGAGCTTGATGAAGCCGTCGAAAACGGGAATGTCACCGGGCTGCGGATGGTCAATCTTCAGTGTTTCAGGGATTTCAAGCTTTGCAAGGCGGGAATCGACCGGGTTGATCAGGTACTTCTGGATGCGCTCAACGTCAGCGACGGAAACGGTACCGGAAAGGATGACGAGTTTTGCACAGCGTACAGCCGGAGCCTCTCCTTCCTTAGTGGCGGCCTTCAGCCCGGATGTGAGCAGGTTCAGGCACTGCTGGGCTGAGTCTGAGCGCTGGTCATACTGACCTGGCAGGTACTCCCATGCAATGACTGTATCCTTTTCCGCAAGCGGAATGTGGGTAAAATAGCAGATATCGCTCTGCGGCTCTGAGAAAATGCGGCACGCGGCTTCCTTTGCCGTTTCGTCTGAAACATTTTCAATATCGTACCGGTTCAGATAACGTACACCGGTAACTCCAGCAACACCCAGGAAGCCGGTAATCTCT
>JAZUFS010000098.1:0-2182 GCA_045640805.1 Treponemataceae bacterium | reverse complement strand
GACACGTTCCTTGTCGGCGGTCATGGCAGCAATGCTTTCAGTAAGCCTGGTTTCCTGTTCCGGAGCCCGGTTCAGTTTGTCTTCCATGTCGTATCTTGTATTGGTGTGCTCGGCTTTCAGGAGCCTGAGTTCCTTTACCTCATTATCCAGCTGCATCTTTTCCTTGATACGCTCATCACCGGTACAGAGTGCCTTGATTTCACCGTAGGAAAGCGCCTGCTGGTCAACGTCCTCGCATTTTCTTACAGGAGATCTGGAAGTCATAATCTGTGAAATGAATTTCTGCTTGCATTCAAGAGTCTGATAGCTGTACGAATCAAACGTACCTTTTGTGACGTATCTGTAAAGATGAACATTTTTGTTCATGTTACCCTGACGAATCATGCGTCCGCTTCGCTGCGTCATGTCTGCAGGACGCCACGGAATGTCGAGATCATGGACAGCGATAAGCCTGTCCTGAACGTTGGTACCGGTACCCATCTTCGCTGTTGAACCAAGTAATACTCTGACATCTCCGTTTCTGACTTTCTCAAATAAATCGGATTTCTGCTTTTCGGTCTTTGCATCATGGATAAATGCAATTTCCTTTTCATCAACGCCTTTTTCCATAAGCTTTGCTTTTATATCATCATAAACACAGAAATCGCATTCTTCTTCCAGAGAATCAGCTTCAGCTGCCGAAATCTCATCATTTTCCTTACCGTCTTCTGTTTTCTTACTGCCGTGCGGCACACCTAGATCACAGAAAATTATCTGAGTAAGCTTGTTTTCCTCAGTACGCTTGTATATGTCAAATACTGTGTTTACGCATTGATTCAGCTTTGTATCCGGATTATCTTCAAACGAAGCATCGACAAGCCGCGGATCAAGTCCGAGCTTTCGGCCGTCAGAAGTGATGCGCAGCATATTGTCTATTGTCGGATCAATCTTTCCGGCCTGTACGTCATCAGCTCTGTCAGCAAGCTCCTGAACCAGTTCCTTCTGAAATTCTGTTGCCTCGACATTAATTACATGAGTTTCACATTCAGGAACATCAAGCTTAAGAGTATCAGATGTTCGTACATCCGCAACCTGCTTGAACATTGACATAAGCTCCGGAAGTCCGGTATAGTTGGCAATTCGTGTTCTAAGCTTGAATTTGTTTCCGGCAGGAGCCAGTTCATAATCTGTTTTCTGCTGGCCGAATACAGCAACCCAGTTATCAAAATTCTGAAGCCCGCGGTCTTTAAGAAAATCATATTCAAGATATCTCATCATGGTATGAAGCTCTGTAACAGAGTTGGAAAGGGGAGTACCGGTAGCAAATACTATGCCTTTTCCGCCTGTTTTCTCATCAAGATACTGACACTTCATAAACAGGTCCATAGCTTTCTGGGATGAGGAATTTGATATGCCGGCAACGTTCTGAAGCTTTGTTTTCGTGAACAAATTTTTGAACTCATGACACTCGTCAACAAACAGCTTGTCAATGCCCATTTCCTCGAAGGTTACAATGTCATCCTTATCCTTTTTCTGCAGCTTGTCCAGTGCTTTTTCAAGTGATATTTTAGTTCTTTCCATCTGCTTTACATGGAATCCTGAGCCGCCGTGTTCCATAGCGAGTTCTTCAATTCCTTTTGTAATCTCATCAATCTGCTTTCGAAGCATCTTTTCCTGCCTTTCCGGTGAAAGAGGAATCATAGACAGCTGGGAATGACCAATAACTACAGCATCATAGCTTCCGGTTGATATTTTTGCAAACAGCTTCTGCCTGTTTTCCTTTTTAAAGTCATTTTTAGTGGCAACAAGAACATTCGCTCCCGGATAAAGCTTCTGGAAGTCATCACCGATTTGTTCCGTAAGATGATTAGGAACTACAAACAGTGATTTACTGCAGAGGCCGAGTCGCTTGCTTTCCATGGCAGAGGCAATCATTTCAAATGTCTTGCCCGCACCAACTGAGTGAGCAAACAGCGTATTACCGCCGAATAATGAATGTGCAATAGCATTTTTCTGATGGTCATGCAGATGAATGGATGAATTCATATTAGGAAATGTAAGGGCTGAACCGTCATATTCACGCGGACGGATAGAGTTGAAGAGTTCGTTGTATTTCTCCACTAACATATTTCTGCGTTCAGGATCTTTGAAAATCCATTCCTTAAACTGCGCTTTTATCTTTTCTGCCTTTTTCTGAGCAAGC
>JAZUFS010000097.1:0-2758 GCA_045640805.1 Treponemataceae bacterium | reverse complement strand
GGAACACGAACTTTATGCCGGACTCAACCGGCTTTATGTATTTGCAGTAGCACGTTTCCTCCGGGCGGAAACAGCGCAGGCACTTTGCGCACACAGCAGACTCCTTGATCACACGGCGTTCCGGAGCCGGTGACTGGATGGTCTCATTCTAGCGGATAAAGCCGTTTTTTGCTACAATTCAAGCATGGACGACAAATATACCGGCGACCCGCGTTTCGGACGCACAGCGCGCGTCCTCGGCCCGGATGCAGTTTCTTTTCTCGCGGATAAGCGTGTCGCCGTTTTCGGTGCAGGCGGCGTGGGTGGCGCACTCATTGAAGCGCTGGCTCGTGCCGGCATAGGGACGCTCGACATCATCGACAATGACGATGTGGCTCTTTCAAACGTGAACCGCCAGCTGCTCGCTGTTGAAAGCACAATCGGCCGCCCCAAAGCCGAAGCCGCCGCCGACCGCGTACACGAGATAAACCCCAATGCGGTGGTGAACGTCCATAAAATCTTCTACCTGCCAGAAACTGCGGCGGACTTTGATTTCACGCAATACGATTACGTGGCGGATGCGATCGACACCGTCACCGGCAAGATACAGCTCATCCTGCAGGCAAAAGAAGCGGGCGTTCCCATCATTTCGTGCATGGGAACGGGGAATAAAGTGCATCCGGAGTTGCTGGAACTGGCAGATATCTACGAGACAAGCGTCTGCCCGCTTGCCCGCGTCATGCGCCACGAGCTTAAAAAGCGCGGTGTTGCATCACTGAAAGTCGTATACTCAAAAGAAGAACCGCTTATCCGAACGCCGGACTTCCCGGGCAGCACGTCGTTTGTGCCGCCGGTCGCAGGCTTCATCATGGCAGGCGAAATCGTCCGCGGGCTGCTGGATGTAAAGTAAGAAGCGCATTTTCTTGAAGAAAAGGCGTTTTTATACAATAATTACCTTGAAGAAAATGACATTCTGCTTTATAACTTACCTATAAGGGACTCAGCAGTATGTATTTTAAACGAAAAGCATATACTCAATTATCAGAATGGAAAGAAAAATATTCAGACAAATATGCCGTTATGCTTGAGGGTGCAAGGCGCGTTGGAAAATCTACCATTGCAAAAGCGTTTGCTGAACAAGAATATAAATCATATATTTTCTTAGATTTTTCAAAAGTATCTGATAACATAAAATCCTGTTTTGATGATATTGGAAATCTCGACATTTTCTTTTTGCGTTTACAGGCAGAAACCGGAAAAACATTATATGAACATGAGTCTCTTATTATTTTTGATGAAGTTCAATTATTTCCAAAAGCGCGTCAGGCTATAAAACACCTTGTTGCTGACGGCCGATACAGTTACGTTGAAACGGGCTCTTTGATTTCTATCAAAAAAAATGTAAAAGATATTTTGATTCCATCGGAAGAAATGAAAATTCAGATTTATCCTATGGATTATGAAGAATTCTGCATGGCTTCAGGCCAGAATTATAATCTTTTGCGGGAAATTTATACTGCCAGAAAACCAATAGGGCAAAAAACTAATCGTAAACTGATGAGAGATTTACGTATTTACATGGCAGTTGGCGGTATGCCACAGGCTGTAGAAGCTTATACAGAAGGAAAAAACTTTTCTGATATCGATGTTATAAAACGCCAGATACTATCTCTTTATGAAGAAGATTTTAAGAAAATAGATCCTTCTGGCAGAATCTCTGCAATGTATCATTCTATCCCAGCTCAGCTTTCTAAAGATTCAAAAAAATATAGAATTTCTACAGCTATAGAAAAAAAACCAAGTGCAAAAACTTCTGAATTATTGTATGACTTGATAGATTCAAAAACAGTACTTCCTTGTTTTAATTCAACTAATCCACGTGCAAGTTTAGCAGATACAAAAGATTTTGATAGTTATAAATTGTATCTTTCTGATACAGGATTGTTTGTAACATTAATGTTTATTGACAGGCCTGCAACTGAAAATAGTGTATATGCAAAACTTCTTTCAGACAAACTTCCTGCAAACCTCGGTTTTCTGTATGAGAATCTTGCAGCCCAAATGATAACTGCTAGTGGAAGAGAATTGTATTATCATACATGGGAAAAAAAAGATAGCACTCATTATTATGAAATTGATTTTCTTACTTCAGATGAAAGCAAAATAAACGCTTTTGAAATAAAATCATCAAGAACAGACAGTCATGATTCAATTGATGAATTTGCAAAACTTTTTTCAAAAAACATAAAAAACACCTATCTGCTATCTCAGAAAGATGTAGATAACGAAGGTCAATTGTTGTTGAAACCATTTTATTTATTACCGTTTTTGATTTGAACGGGGATTCTGTAAGACAAAAAATGAAGGCCCGCTTGCTGGGGGAAACAGCTTGCGGGCCTTCTGTTTTTAATTACGTGTTTATCAGAACGTGCTCAGGGGAAATGAGCACTTATTTCTGCAGGACTGCGCGTTCGTAGCGTGTATCAGTCATGTAACCAAGAACAACCTTGTTTGCATAAGTTCCGCTTGTCGGAACACCACCACAGACCGTTGCATCTACAGGAACACCTTCTGTCGGGATGGTCATGACTTCCCAGTTTCCGGTGAACTTGTCACTTACGGCACCAGCACCCAGTGTTGCATTTTCCTGCCATGCTACACGGACTGAGTTAGTCGTCTGGGATGCAGATGCGTTGTAGTAGTAAATGTACGGAACCTGTCTGCCATTCTCTTCGCGGATGTTGGTTGTTATGTCTGTACCGACTGACAGATAAGAGTC
>JAZUFS010000096.1:0-7822 GCA_045640805.1 Treponemataceae bacterium | reverse complement strand
GCGCTCCAGCTCGCTGACGTGCTGTATCTGACAGAAATTGACGCAGAAATAAGCGGCGACACGTATTTCCCGGACATAAAAAAAGCTGCCGTTTTGGGGCAGCCTCTTTTTGTTGAAAGTGAAGTGACGGGAAACGGCGTGTCAGCAAGCGGACTCATGTACCGCTACGTCACATACCGCCGCCGCATGCCTTGAAAGCGGGCACATGCCTTAACAGCACACTATGCCTTGACGGCATCCATCGCCTTAGCACCGTGCCGCGAGCTGGTTCAGCCTGTCCTGCAGCATCAGCAGACGGCGGCGCAGCTCCTGAATCTGCTCCATACTGCTGATAATTTTTGACTGCATGTACACATCCGCGAGAATGCCGTCGAACATGAAGTCAGCGAGCGTTGCGAAACTGGCGGTGTTCATCTGGAAATCTGTCGGGATGACGACATCCTTCAGTTCGCGCTGCAGGTCGTGAAGCAGATAGTTTATCTGATTCATGCAGTTGCTGGCCTTGTTCAGCTTTGTGTGTTTGATGATGTCGACAAGAGTGCCGCCACCAAGAATATCCAGAATTCCCCAGTTTCTTGCGCTGCGGAACTGGTCCTCTGCCTGATCAATGAGCGGCAGCAACTGCCGGATAATCACCTGTACGTCGTTTATCTCTTTTCTGTTCAATTCGTTCATGCTTGTATAACACCTTTCGTTGACGGAATTGCTCCGTTACGTCTTGCATCAATTTCAGTTGCCTGGCGCATTGCGCGGGCTGCTGCCTTGAAAAGACCTTCCATCTTGTGGTGGTCGCTGCGGCCGCGGAGTGTGTCCAGGTGCAGGTTGCACTTTGCGGTGCTGACGAATCCCTGCCAGAAATCCTCGAAGCAGTCAGTCTGGAAACTGGCTTCCTTACCATCTTCACCGATTGAGACGAGCGGGATTCTTGTCAGGTCAGCATTGCAGACCAGGTATGGACGGCCACCGAAATCGACAGCTGCACGGCACAGACTCTCATCCATAGGGTAGATGCAGCTTCCTGAGCGGAAAATGCCCGCGCAGTCGCCGAGTGCCTTCGCGAAACATTCGCCAAGCGCAATGCCGGTGTCTTCTATCAGGTGGTGCTGGTCAACTTCAAGGTCTCCTTTCAGCGTGCCTGACAGGTCGAACAGTCCGTGCTTGCAGAGTGCCTGCAGCATGTGGTCAAAAAAGCCGATGGGATTTTCTACGTCGCACTTACCACTTCCATCCAGATTGAGTGTCAGGGTAATCTGCGTTTCCTTAGTATTTCTCTTAACAGTTGCTGTGCGTGCCATACATCCTCCTGTAATCCTGCGGTCGCCATCAGGCACATCCGTCAGGGCAGAACCTTGCGTAAATCGTATTCAAGAATATCCGTTGCGCCAAGAGATTTGAGCTTTGGCAGCAGCGTCGGGACCTCGCTCTTTGAAACGGCAATCTTGATTGCGTAACCGTCATCGCCATAGAGCGGGGAGATTGTCGGGCTCTTCATTGAAGGCAGCCCCTTTACGAGCTCCTCAAAGCGTGCGCGGCAGACGTTCATTTCAAGCATGACCTTGTTGCGTGCGGCGAGGACAGCCTCGAACAACATTTTGAGCTCCATGATCTTCTGCTTCTTTTCCGGGTCAGCGAGTGCTTTCTTTGAAGCATACATTCGTGTGCTTGATTCCATCAGCGTGCACTCAATCTTCAGGCGGTTTGCCTTGAGTGATGAGCCAGTGGATGTGTTATCAATCAGAATCTGGGCCGGCGCCTCGTCGTTATCCTGAACGAAGCCCTCGCTTGTTCCCCAGGTGCGGAAAATCTTTCCGTCAATCTTGTTCTCCTCAACCCACTTGCGGCTCAGGTTCTGGTACTCAGTCGCGATGGTGACCGGCTTTGAAATAAGCTCCTTGAAATCGCGCGTTTCCGGAATGGCGGCAACAATGCGGACGGGGTCAAATCCCAGATCCATAATTTCCTCAAGCTCATCCTGAACGCCATTCTCGTACACCCAGTCCTTGCCAGAAAAACCGACATCGGCCTTATCCTGGGCGAGCAGTGCGCTTGTAATCTGCGGCTTTACAACCTGAAATGCCAGGTCAGCCTGATTTGTAATCGGGAAGTATGTGCGGTCGGGCAGCGTCAGCGTAATACCCACGTCATTGAGCAGCGCGTAGACTGAATCATAAATGCGGCCCTTAGCCAGCAGAATACGTAACTTTTCCATAAAAAACTCCTGTTGGACGCGCTTCCAAAAGTAAAAAGCAATCGTCCTGGTCTGCAAAAAAACAGACAGTATTATTATCGGCAGAAACTCATCTTTTCGGGAAATAAGTTTCTGAGACAGCCATAAAAAAAAGCCGCTTCTCACGCGGAGAGCGGCTCATTCTTCCGGAACACCGGATATACGTCAGCACACCCCCGCTTATTGGGCTCCTTCATGAGAATGATGGTGATGTGCGTGCATTACTGTGTTCATTGTGCTTTTATTAAAACGGAATAAGGGCGTCTCGTCAAGTATTATTGCAAAGGGGCGCCTGCCCCTCGCTCCGAAGTCCTCACTCGCTGGCGCTCGCTCCGGTCTTCTACGCTGCCCCCTCGTCTAGGGGCTGCCGCCCCTAAAACCCCGACAGTCGGCGTTTAAAGTGCATTTTCGCGAAAGCTAGGCACATTATCTGGAAAATCAAGATAATGTGCCTAGTCTACTTGAAAGGAAATTGCGCTCACAGAGAAAAACACCCGAAACCAGCCTGAATGAGTGTTATTTTTGACGCTTTTCAGACCAGAAAGACAGAAATACGCGTAAAGTTGCCGTTTCCGCCGCTGACAGTACTCCCTGTGAAGCCGAAAATTCGTGTAATTCAAGAAAAATGGCCCCCAGTTACGGGAAACGAAGATTTTGGGGGCTACTGGATTTCAGAGAAAGATGATGAGTTTTGAATGGTAGAAAGTACGTTTTTGTGAAAAGTGGCCCCCGAATGGGCGGAAAGCGCTTTTAGGGGGGCCATGTTTTTTTATAGGAAGTGGGGTCCTGAGTTATAAGGAACTGGAACTTTGACAGAAAAGTGGCCCCCAAAGCGGCGAAAGTGAGCAGAAGGGGGCCAGTTTTTCATGAATGAGGCCCCTCATCCTGCTCTGACAAGCACGAATTGTGCCCGATATGTGGCCCCCATCGCGCGGGTTTTCATGAATTGGGGGCCATTTTTCAAGAAAAGCAGTTTTTGTTCATGAAAACACGCCTCGCAAATGGGCAAAAAACGCGCTTTAGAGGCCCATTTTCGCAAAAAAACAGCCGGCGGGCTTTGTGGGCGGCGCCGGCTGTTGTGTGTTATACAAGGAGAGTTAGAATACTGGATTCGTTTTTCCAACTCCTGGATAATCAGAATCATTTGCACAACCGTAGTTCGTTGTTGTAATGATGTATTTGCTTTGTGCACTAGAGAAGTTATAGTTGCTGCCCCAGAAGTTTGAACAGCTTCCTTTATCGTTGTGCAGGTAACATTTCAAATAGAAGCACTGATTATCTCCCGTTCCTTCGCTGACAATGTCACCCTTTTTAAAGCAACCGGTTCCAAGGAACCCTGTGAAATTAACCTTAAAGATGTAATTAAAGTTAGCATTATGAGCATCTTCAATTTGTGTGGTTGTTATAAAGTTCAAATCATCCTTATCTTTTCCATATACATTTTCTTTTTGGATTGTACTACCAACGAGGACATAATGATCTTCCAGATATTGAGCGATTGTTGTTTGTGGTATTTTACTTGCGTCAGGGTCACTGAAATCGGACTTTGAGCAGGGGCATTCAAAGAAAGTAGTTCCTGTACTTGCAAATATAACAGATGTTGTCATTGCGGAATCTGAATATACCTTAAGTCCAATCGGTCTGTATGCGAAATATTCAGGTGCTTTTCCGTCTTCCTTTTTCGCATACGTATTTGGGGTTCCGTTATCTTTATAAGTGTATTTCTGGAAAGCAATTTCCACATCTGGATTTGCTGGATCTACAGTAATGATACTTGTCGGCATTCCGTTTGCTTCATATGTATAATCTGTAACCTGCGTTGATGTGACAGTTCCTGTGCTATCTTTTTTTTCAACTGTAATTCTGCTGTACGGAGTCTGTGGTTCACCATTTACATTCTTTGCGGTTATTCCACTGATGTACGTATAATCAGTTGTCTTTGTTGAACTGATAGCGCCCTGTGCGTCTTTTATGGTTTCAACTTCGCGGGCAATATTATACTCGTCTTTATTTGTACCTGTAGCACTTCCACCGGCTCCCGGAATCCAGTCTGTCTGATACGTGGTCTTCTTTTCTGTGTTTGCTGTTGAGTGATCAAATGTGGATATGGTTTTGTGGTTATCGGGGCTTGTTACTGTTTCAATCGTTTTAACGGAAGAAGCACCACTTGTGTCATATTCAGTCTCAGTTTTCTGACCAGCGTTTTCTCCGGAGGTTATTATCTCCGTTACCTTATTCGTTTTTTCACTGCCTGCAACGTACTCTGTTGTCGTAGTCCTGGTGCTTTCTTCTTTAACCATTTTTGCCGGATTACTCATATATCCGTTAGTGAAGAATTTTGTCGTTGTAACACCGTCTTCTACAGTCGTTTCGTCTTTTTCGATTGGCGTTCCCGGCTCTTCGGCATTTGCAGCATACCGTGAGACAGTGGTCGTGTTGCCCTGGGCTTCGGTGACGCGCATGACGCAGTTCTCGCTTGCCTGGTTCAGGTTGTATTCGGTGGTAGTCGTCTTTGTATTTGCTTCCTGGCCGACAGTTGTTTCCGTGACAATCGTCTTTGACTTAACTCCACTTGTAAACACGTTTTCGGTCGTCTTTGTTTTTGTTAAGGTCGCATTTCCTTCGCTGATTGAGTACACGTTTTCAACGGTCTTTGCAACAGGAACAATGCCTGGCGTACCGTCATAATTTTTGGCAGTTGTTAATCCGGCAGTGTAGTTGAAGGTCTTTTCTGTCTTTCCGGTACGGGCGCCGTCAGAAACTGTGTATTCGATTTCTTTGTTTTTCAGCAGCGCATTTGCATTGCTGTCCGGATGTTCATAATCGTAGCCGGCGGCATAGTATGTCTCTTTCTGCGCGCCGGTTCCTCCGACAGTATCATAATCGCTGCTTACTACCGCCGTCCTGTCTGCGCTGATGACAGTTTCTTCTGTCTTCGGATTGCTGGCGGCATTTGTGTCATACTTCTGAATTGTCTTCTGACCCGCATTCTGACCGGCTGTAATTTCAATGATGATGGTATCAAGCGTTGCAGACTCTTTTCCGCTTTCATCATACGTGGTTGTTGTTTTCTGCGTGTTCTCTATTACAGTTATAGAAGCCGGATGGTCCCAGTCGCCATTGTCGTATGTAGAGATTGTTGTCGAGTTTTCAAGTTTTTCGGTGACTTCCATTGTTGTCGGCTGGCTCTCGTCAGCGGCATTGTCGTCGTATTTTTTGACGGTAGTCTTGGTGCCATCTTCAATGGTGATGCGCTTGCTGCAACCTTCTTCTGTTTCGTTAAGGCTGAACTCAGTTGTTGTGACTTTTTCACCACCTGAAGCCCGTGTTTCTGTCACGACTGTCTTTGTAACAACAGGATTACCCTGCGCGTCTGTGGTATTTTCTCCGGTTTCAAGATCAACTGCGTATGAGATTTCTGTCTCAGTGCGGCCATCGCTTGAAGTGGTCTTTTCTGAAAGCAATGTTTTTCCGTCTTTACCTGCGTATGTTGGCTGCGTTGTTGAGCCGTCAGCATTTGTAACAGGCGTACCGGTATATCCGTACAGGTATATTTTGGCGTTTTCGGTCAATGTGAATTTGACTGTAATGGTTACCGATGCTTTGTCGACAACTATGTTACTCTGGCTGTAATTTGCAATGGCGGTTGTTTTGCCGTCACCCAATTTTCCATACGCGGTTGCCGTTATGGTGTATGTGCCATACTCAACTTCCGGGAACTCAATGAATTGGTCGTCAGCATCGGCGTCGGCAGAGTATTCGTCGTCTGTACTCTTGAGAGTGAATTTATAGCTGTCACACAGTTCCAGGGGCGTGTTTGGCGCGGATGGATCCATTGCAGTGCGCTGTGTCCGGGAAGGAAGCGGAATCCGTATGGATGTGGTTGTTGAGGCGACAGGTTTTGTGTCGGATTTAGTTTTGCCGAAAGTAATTTCTGTTGATGAGGATGTGAATAAACCGCCGCAGCTTACGAAAAGCAGACATGCTGCCGCGAGTATTGCAAAAAGTGTAAAACGTCTGGACATGACAACCTCCGAAATTCTGTAAAAAAACCAACAAGGCACACTTTTTGCAAATTGTATTCTAAGTATATCCAAGGGAAAGATTTTAATCAATAAAAAATGTTAGAAAAATTGGAAAAAATTAAGAAATTGGAGATAATGACGGGGCGTTGCGGGGTGTCCCCGCTAGAAAGGGTAGCGGAAGCCCAAAGGGCTGGAGCGAGGGGAAGACTTTCCCCTTTCTCATCATTAGTGTGTTATACTGTGGGTATGAACATTCACATTCTTGAAATGCCGCTTGATTTTGGTGCGAGCCGT
Organism: Treponemataceae bacterium; assembly: GCA_045640805.1. GTDB lineage: Bacteria > Spirochaetota > Spirochaetia > Treponematales > Treponemataceae > Treponema_I. The sequence continues at coordinate 1,276 of JAZUFS010000096.1, read as the reverse complement.
CATGGTTCTGATATGGGACCTTCTGCCATCCGGCTGGCGGGGCTGCGCGAGACGCTGACCGGGCTTGGACACACGACTAAACGCTATTTCTGTCCGATGGAGAGTCATCCGCAGGAATTTGAAAACGTAGGAAATCCGAAGGCAAAGTATCTGCCGCTCATAACTGCCGCGTGTAATCAGCTTGCGCGCGAGGTAGAGGCTGTGGCTGGCGAAGGGGATTTTCCGCTTATTCTTGGCGGGGATCACAGCATCGTGCTTGGCTCGCTTGCCGGTGTCTCTGCTGCGTGTAAGAAGCAGGGGAAGAAGCTCGGCGTGCTGTATGTGGATGCGCATGGCGATTTCAATACGTGCGAGACGACGCTTTCTGGAAATATCCACGGCATGTGTCTTTCGGGCAGTTGCGGCTACGGCATTCCTGAGCTGACGAACCTGTATTTTGACGGCGTGAAGGTCGACCCGAAGAATGTGTGTTACGTGGGCCTTCGCGACCTGGATCCGGGCGAGCGTGCGCTCATGAAGGAAGCGGGCGTTACGGCGTTTACGATGAGTGACATCGACAGGCAGGGCTTCAATCACGTCATGGAGAAGGTGAAGGCGTTTTTTGCCGAGCGCGTTGATGTAGTGCACTTAAGTTTTGACATGGACGTTATTGACCCTGAGTACGCACCGGGCGTCGGCATTCAGCTTGCGGCAGGACTTACCGACCGCGAGGCACTTCTGCTTATGGAAGAGATGTCTGAAACGGGCATGGTCTGCTCGTGCGATATTGTTGAAGTGAACCCGGTGCTCGACGTGCGGAACCAGACCGCCGCCATGGCCGTGAAACTGATAGCACGCCTGCTTGGCGATAGGATTTATTAGATTTATTAATGGAAGGGGGAAAGACTTCCCCTCGCTGCAAAAAAGACCGCAGTAATGCGGTCTTTTTTTTCGCTACCCTTTCCAGCGGGCCTCAGACGCCGGCCCGCAACGCCCGGCTTGTGGATGGACAGCCTTTGCAAATAGGGGGGGGAGGGTGCGACCGTCCATTCTGTGTTTTGAAAGCCATGTGGACGGTCGTTCTATTTACAGCCTGCTTCAACTTCTGATGCGGGCGGCTGCTGCGTGGCCTGCGAGGCCTTCAGTATCGCCGAGTGTGGCGGCCGTGCTGATTGAGTGCAGTACGCCGTCTTTGTAACTTCCGTCAGCGTTGTTCTCAGTTCTGAGTGTCGTGACCGTCTTCAGGAAATGGCGAACGGCTAATCCGCCGGTAAACTTGGCAGCGCCGCTTGTCGGC
>JAZUFS010000095.1:0-2347 GCA_045640805.1 Treponemataceae bacterium | reverse complement strand
GGCGGCGAACTTCCTGGAGATGCATTCTATCTGACGGATGAATAAACCGACTTTACAAACTGTATACAAAGCAGCTTCCATCATCCTCGCGCTCGCCGTCTGGCAAGTCGTGTCGATGATTGTCGGCATGGATATGCTCCTCGCGTCTCCATTCGCTGTCATAAAGCGGCTTGCCACCATCTGGCTGGAAGCGGGTTTCTGGCAGACGGTGCTTTTCAGCGTCCTCCGCATTACGGCGGGCTACCTGCTCGCGTTTGCGGCGGGTGTCATCCTCGCAGTGCTCGCACACCGTTTCCGCACTGTGGAGACGCTCCTGTGGCCGTACATCGTCACCATCAAATCCGTTCCGGTCGCATCCTTCATCATCCTGTGCCTTATCTGGTTCTCATTCACACAGCTGACAATCTTCATCGCATTCCTCATATCCTTCCCGGTCATCTACTCCAACGTGCTCGCCGGCCTTAAAAGCACCGACCCGCGCATGACAGAGATGGCCCGCCTGTACCGCATGACATGGCCGAAGCAGCTGCTGTACGTGTACCTGCCGGCAGTGAAACCGGGCCTCATCTCCGCGTGCTCAATCGCCGCGGGCATGGCCTGGAAATCGGGCGTCGCGGCGGAGGTCATCGGCCTCGTAAACGGCTCCATCGGCGAGCGGCTTTACGAAGCAAAAATTTACTTTCAGAACGCAGACCTGCTTTCTTGGACAATCATCATCGTGCTTTTGAACGTGCTGCTCGAAAAAGTCTTCATCGGCTTGTTGAAACTGGCGTTCAGGGGGCTTGAGCGGATATGAACATAGTGCCTGAAAAAGAAGCGGTTCGCACGACCTGCTGCGCAAAAGATATTGTTCTTGAAAACGTCTCAAAATCATTTGGCGATGTCCGCGTTCTGGAAAATCTGTCCCTGACATTTCCTGCAGGCGGAATTACCTGCATAAAAGGGGCGTCCGGCTCAGGAAAAACGACGCTTTTGAAACTGATTGAAGGCGTAGAAATGCCGGATAGCGGCGCCATAACGGGCGTTCCTGATACAATGGCGGTCGTCTTTCAGGAAAACCGGCTGTCAGACAAATTTACGGCTGTAAGCAACATCCGCGCAGTAACGGGACGTTCGCTTTCAAAAGACGAGATTGCCGACCATCTTCGCGAACTGGAACTCGGCGACGCGCTCACCAAGAAAGTGGGCGAGTTTTCGGGCGGCATGAAGCGGCGTGTTGCCATTGCACGCGCAATCTGCTTTGACGCGCCACTCGTCATCATGGACGAACCGTTCAAGGGACTGGACACCGCGCTCCGTGAAAAGGCGATCGCCTACGTAAAGCGCCACACCGCCGGGAAAACGCTCATTGTCGTCACGCACGATGACGCGGATGTCGCCCTTCTCGGCGGCCGGCTCGTCACGCTGGAGTAAGTTATTCCAGCAGATTAATCACATCCGACCCACGCTCATCCGGATAAAATTCAAGCACCGAATACGACCATATGCCATCTGCCTTTTCCGCAACAACCTGCACCTTTGAAATGCCACTCTTCCCGATTACTTTATACGAAAAATCGGCACCTCCCTTTTTTCCGCTATTCTGGAACGAACCGAAGATAAATCCCTTCTGCCGGAAGTTCTCCCCAAGCGTCTCCATAATCTGCTGATTCGCTTCCAACTCTGCTATTGATTGCTTATACGGCTCGCTCGCCCTGATAATACCCTTAACCAGAAAAAAAATGGCGAACACCAGCAACACTATGAACACAAGCTGACTGATGATGTACAGCACAACCGCGCGCGGCCCTTTATTCACCATCTCTCGGAACCGTCCCAATCTCGTAGTAATTCTCATGCATAAAGAATACCACAATTCCGGGCGTCTCGTCACTCGCTCCGCTCGCGCCGCCGGGCTTTGCGCACTTCGCTCACGCTCATCCTCCTCGCTCGCTCACGCTCCCTGCGGTGGACTGTCGGTGCTCCAATCCCTGACGCATCTGCTCCAATGCAGAAACGTCAAGGCACGTTCGCGCAAAAAAGCTGCATATCGCGCATTTTGGCCCCCAACACAGCCTTTTTTCGCTTTTGGGGGCCCTGCGATTTCCTCAAAAAAAGCAGATTTCTGTGATTTTCGTCAATAATTACGTGAAAAAAGCCTGAAAACGCCCCAGCTTTCAAATACGATACAGCGAAAAACGCAAATTCTACCCTTTTCTCTGCATATTACAGGCCCCCAAACTTAGAAAAACCTCGAAAAGAGGGCCCGTATTGCCTTTTTAAGCCGATTTTTGGTACAGCGACGCTCCGGTAGTCGGTTCAAGTCCGATTCGAAGTTTCAGAATGATTGATTTAAAAACAAAGAATC
>JAZUFS010000094.1:0-2779 GCA_045640805.1 Treponemataceae bacterium | reverse complement strand
CCGGTAAAGCCGGTTCCATTGCGGTTATTCTGGAATCTTCCGCCATTACCCTGCGGACGGCCACCATTCTGGCCACGGTAACCATAACCATCACGGCCGCGACCTTTGTCAGCAAGATTACCCATCTTTACGTTAGGGCGTGACGGGCTTAATTCAAATGAAGTGGCAGAAGTTCTGCTCTGAGCAGCAGGCTTTTCTGCGGCAGTTCCCGCAGCAGCATCAGCTGGTGCATTCTGAGGCTTTGCAGCGTCAGAAGCCGGCTTTGCCGTACCTGGTTCTGAGACCTTCTTTACAACTTTGGCAGTAACGACTTTTTCGCCACTGGCTGTTCCTTGAGCAGGAACGGCAACAGGCTTCTTCTTGATGACGACAACCTTCTTTTTTTCAGGCTCGCCAGAAGCAGGAGCTGCAGGCTGAGAATCGCTTTTCTGCTTGTTTAAGATGAATTTTGGTTTGTTTTCTGAATCTTCTGCCATGTTTTATTATTTACCTCTTATCCTTATTCGGGATTATTCCTCTTCAAAACTAAGTCCTACACCGCAGTTCGGGCATGTCGTCATATCAAGAGTAATGCGTGCACCGCATTCCGGACACTCATAATATTCCACGCCATCATCTTCCTCTGCAGTTTCTGCCGGAGCATCATTTTCCTCTGCAGGTTCTTCCGGTGCAGCTTCTTCATCATCGACAAACTCAACGTAGTTTGAAATGATGTCAGATACGGCTGCAATATCATCGGCTGAAAGGCCTTCAATGTTTGCAAGGGCTCCGGACTGCTCAGCCTCAACGAAGGCTTCAATTCCTTCAATTCCGTTTTCAGCAAGGATATCTGCAACACGCTGATCGACATCAGGCAGTTCCTTGATTGAAGAAATCTCGTCGTAATCGCCTTCGTCAGAGAACAGGTTCTGAGCTGCCTCCCATGATTCCTTGGCGTCATCAGACTCTGCGTACTGCTCTTCTGTCTTTACATCAATGCTCCAGTCAGTAAGTCTGTTGGCAAGACGTACGTTAAGTCCCTGCTTGCCGATTGCAAGTGAGAACTGATTTTCAGGAACTACTGCCAGAGCCTGTCTCTTGCCTTCATCAAGGATGACGACACCGGCAACTTCTGCCGGAGACAGAGCGTTCTTAATGAAAATGCGTGGGTCCGGATCATATTTCAGGATATCAATCTTCTCGCCCTCAAGTTCGCTGATGACAGCCTTGATGCGTACACCCTTAAGACCGACACATGCACCGACCGGATCAACATCCTCGCGGTGAGATGACACGGCAATCTTTGTCCTGTAGCCTGCTTCACGTACGATATTGTGGATTTCAACAGTTTTGTCATAGATTTCAGGAACCTCAAGCTCAAGAATGTTGCGTACAAACTCAGGATCTGTTCTTGAAAGGATGATCTGAAGACCGTTTGTTGCCTTCTTAACTTCTGTAATAAGAGCCTTGATGCGGTCATTCTTGTGGTAAACCTCACGTTCTGACTGACCCTTTTTCGGAAGGATACCTTCGACCTTTCCAAGGTCTACATAAATGGTGCCGTTCTTTTCACGCTGATAATATCCGATGATGATCTCACCGACCTTATCCTTGTACTCAGCATACAGGCTGTCCTTCTGGATTTCAGTGAGTGACTGATGTGCAGTCTGCTTACCTGTCTGTACGTCAGAGCGGCCGAAATCTGTCTTAGGATCAATGAGGATGTCAATCTCATCGCCAAGCTCGCACTCCTCACTCATTTCCTTGGCTTCTTCAAGTTCAATCTCAGTTACAGGATCGTAAACGCCGTCTACGATAACCTTGCGTGAATATACTGAAACGTCGCTCATATCATCATTAATCTGAACGACACAATTGTCTGATGTTCCAAACTTTCTTTTGTAAGCAGCCTTGATTGCGTTCTCAATTGTGCTGCGGACAGAGTCTTCTGAATAACCCTTTTCCTCCATCAGCTGGCGGATTGCTTCTGACATATCAGATGACATATAATGCCTCCCCTATCAAACATGTACCAGTTTCGCTTTTGCAATGCGATCATACGGGATTGTCTGTTCTCCCGCATCTGGGATATTTAAGGTAATAGCCGTTTCATCAGATGAAACGATTGTACCGGATACCCAGTCTGAAACCTGAGCATCCCATACACGTGCAGCGCTGCCTGTAAACAGTGCAAATTCAGCTGCATTCTTTATATTACGCTCCATTCCTGGAGAAGTAACTTCCATGTAAATATTTTCTGTACCGAGAAGTGTCTCAAGACGTGGTTCAATGAGGCGGTGAGCTTTTGCGCAGTCATTAACGCCTATTCCAGCGCCATCTGCTGGAGCAGCACCTGATTTCCATCCGACGACTGCAAGCACCTTGTACTGTGTTTTCTGGGGTGTAATCCTGAGTTCGACAAGCTGATAGCCAAGTGGCTGGATAAGTGCATTACACTCTTTGAAATACTTTATTGTGTCTAGAGAGATATACTCCACTTTTTCTCCGTATACAAAAAAGGAGTCGTTTGAACGACTCCATTGTATTAAAGAATAATATAATGTTCTATTTATACTACCATAAAAGAAATAAACGAGTCAACCCGGTACAATGAAAAGAGATGCGGCATATACTTTTTCGACATTTCCGTCCTCTTTAAGGATTTTTGCACATGACCGTACCGTGCTTCCGGTGGTAATGACATCATCAAGCAGGACGACATAAGACGGAAATCCGCCAAGACGGCGTATTTTCCTAAGTCGGATCGTAGCCATGTCGTTCTGTGAGCCAAGGAGTTGTT
>JAZUFS010000093.1:0-2605 GCA_045640805.1 Treponemataceae bacterium | reverse complement strand
ATGAGTTCTTGCCTTCACCGAAGCGGCGTGCTTCTTTTCCTGCAACCATCTGGCCGTAAACGTACGGCTCTGTGCGGTGTACATCACTGATGTCTTCAACCCATGCCGGAGCAATCTTCTTGTAGTGCTCGAACGCCTCGTCAGGTCTTCCGTTGATGGCTTCGCCGATGATGACCCACGGGTTGTTGTGGCAGAAGATACCGCCATTTTCCTTGTATCCCGGTGGATAAGATGAAACTTCACCAAGTTCTACGTGGTAGTTCTTGTAGGCCGGCCACAGAATGCAGATACCGTACTTTGTGTCGAGGTATTTCTTTACGCTGTCGAGAGCCTTTTCTGGATATCCCTTGTCGGCGCCGATTTTTGCCATGGTTCCGAAGCCCTGGGTTTCAATGAAAATCTTTCCGTCTTCGCATTCGTGTGAACCGACTTTGTTTCCGAAGTCGTCGTATGCGCGGACGTACCATTCGCCATCCCATCCTGCTGTACAGATAGCTTCTTCCATCTTTCTGGCGAGCTCTTCTGCACGCTTTGCTTCAGCTTCATCACCCATGATGCGGCACATTGCTGCATAATCTGGTGTGACGAAGACGAACATCTGTGCAATCATGACTGACTCAGCGTTCTTGCCATCCTTGTTGGTGGATGTCTGGAAGGAGTCGGTCGGGTCAGTTGAGAAGCAGTTCAGGTTAAGGCAGTCGTTCCAGTCTGCGCGGCCGATAAGCGGCAGTCCGTGTGGGCCCATGTGGTTCGGGATGTAGTTGTATGAACGGCGCAGGTGCTCGAACATCGTGGCTTTGTTTGTCTCGCTGTTGTCGAACGGAACGTCTACTTTCAGGAAATCTGCATCTCCTGTTTCGCGGATGTAGTTACCGACGCCAAGAACGAGCCAGAGCGGATCGTCGTTGAAGTTGGAACCGATGTCGGCATTTCCGCGCTTTGTAAGAGGCTGGAACTGGTGATAGGCAGAACCGTCCTCGAACTGGGTTGCAGCGACATCGAAAAGTCTCTCTCTGATGCGGGACTGCGGCATCTGGTGTGCAGCGCCGAGCATGTCCTGGCTTGTATCGCGGAAGCCTAAGCCGCGTCCGATTCCGCTCTCGAAGTATGATGCAGACCGGGCAAAGTTATAGGTAACGACGCACTGGTACTGATTCCATACAGCCATGCGGTCGAGTCTTTCATCTCCTGTCTTGATGACGAAGTGAGACAGTGTTTCATCCCAGAAAGCGCGGAGTTCATCGTATGCGGCAAGAACCTTTGCCTTTGTATCAAACTTCTTCTGAAGTGCGTACGCTTTTTCCTTGTTGATGATGCCGCTCGCTTCGTTTGTGCGGAGCAGACCTGCCTTGAGGGCTGCTGCTTTATCTGCATCGTTCAGGAACTTCTTGTCATCATCGTTCTCGATGTAACCGAGGATGAAGATTATCGTCTTTTCTTCACCTGCTTTCAGACTGACGTTTACGCGGTGGGAAGCAATCGGGCTCCATCCATCTGCGACAGAGTTGCCTGATTTGCCTGCCATGACCTTCTGCGGTGCACTGATCGGGTTGTACAGGCCGAGGAATGTCTCGCGGTCAGTATCGAAACCGTCGATCTTTTCACTGCAGGAATAGAACGTGTAGTGGTTGCGGCGTTCGCGGTATTCTGTCTTGTGGTAGATGACGCTTCCCTCAATTTCAACTTCGCCGGTGCTGAAGTTTCTCTGGAAGTTCTGGCAGTCATCACTTGCATTGTACAGACACCATTCAATGAATGAAACGAGGCTGACATTCTTTGCTGTCTTGCCTTCGTTTCTAAGGGTAATCATTTCAAGCTCGCAGTTTTCTCCGTTTGGAACGAAGTACAGTGTTTCAGCGGCGAGTCCGTCTTTCTTTGCGTTGAACTTTGAATAGCCGAAGCCGTGGCGGCATTCGTATGAATCAAGTTCTGTCTGACATGGCTGCCATCCCGGGTTCCAGACGGTGTCTCCATCCTTGATGAAGAAATAGTGTCCGTTGTTGTCGAGCGGTATGTCGTTGTAGCGGTAACGTGTCAGACGGCGGAGGCGTGCATCTGTATAGAAGGAATATCCGCCGGTTGTGTTTGAAATAAGTGAAAAGAACTTTTCGTTACCTAAATAGTTTATCCATGGATATGGGGTACGTGGAGTTGTAATGACATACTCACGGTTTGAATCGTCAAAATGGCCGAATTTCATGATAAAGCCTCAGTTTTATATACGTTAGTTGGTTTACAAAACCAATTAACTAGCAATATAACATAGTTGTTTTTTGTTGTCAAACAGAAACTTTCAAAATGAAAAAGAGGACTTGATATGAAAAAATCAACCAACGTTGCTCTTGCGGGATATAAAAAAGTGTGATTATACTTCGAGCCATGAGCAAACCTATTTGTTTACACAACGGAACTCTGCTTACCGGGTTCTCAAAAATGGAAAACTGCTGTGTTCTTATTGAAAACGGCATGATAGAAGATGTTTTCAGTGAGCGTCGTTTCAAGACAAAGCGCTTTAATTCTGATGTCCGTATTATTGACGTTGATGGTGCATGCATAGCACCAGGCCTGATTGATACGCATATCCACGGATTCCGCGGACACGGCA
>JAZUFS010000092.1:0-5215 GCA_045640805.1 Treponemataceae bacterium | reverse complement strand
GTCGGCCAGTACTCGTCGTCGTCAGTCATCTTGTGCTGCTCGTCACGGTACCGGTTCAGGATTTCCTTAAGGCGGTTCCTGTTCTGAAGGGAAATGCGCATGCCTTCAGCATACATATTTGAACGGTACCGCTCAGACTGGTACAGATACTCAGGATGAATGCCAACTTCAGGAAGGACTGACTCAACGTCAACTTCATGATGGCGTGCGTATGATGAGTCGCGGCCTGTCGTATCAGGAACCAGCGTAATAGGATAGCGCAGATGCTCTGCAAGAATGTCCTGGTTCGGCATGTTTAACGGAACCTTGCGGAACACATCGTAGTCGTCCCAAGAATAAATAAAGCGTACGTTTTTACCGCGGGCGCGGAGTGCGCGGACTACTAAGTCTACAGAAATGATTTCGCGGAAGTTACCGATATGTACCGTTCCGGAAGGAGTGATGCCAGATGCGCAGGTGTAAACATCAAGGTCCCCGCGCTCACGGATAATCTGGTCAGCAACACGGTCAGCCCAATGGTTGATGGCCGGGCGTGCATTTTCATTTGGATGATTTTCGTTACTCATGCAGAGAGTATACGATTTTCAGAATATTTATGCAATTAGAAGCAGAAAGGGGGCGCCCCCAGCAAACTCGCGCCTGATTTTTTAAAGGGGCGCCTGCCCCTCGCTGCAAAAAGACCGCATACCTGCGGTCTTTTTTTCACTGCCCCCTCTAGCGGGCTCAGGCGCCGCCCGCAACGCCCGCTGTCTGCTTACTCAGCAGGTACTACCGGCCAGTCTGTTTCGCGCACATACTTCGTGTACGTACCGGCTGGGCTGGCAAGACCGTCAGGCCAGTTTTCTACATCTGAAATTACAGCAGCTGTATCTGTAAATGTGACGGTACAGGTTGCATCGTCATCAGTATAGAAATTATTTACACCATCTGGACAATACTTGATGCCCGTTACCTTGCCAGACTCATCCATATCCAGCACTTCAAAATAATAGCCTTCTGGATAGAAATACAATTCGCCATCATATTCAGAAATGTACTCAAGACCATCGTAATATACGTCCAAGGTCATAGATGGAGTGCCCGTTGTTTCAGGAACTACTTTTTCAAACAGCGCATCACTACACGTCAGATATACCCAGTCTCCAATAGTTATCAACTTGAAATTACCAACTGACGAAGTGAAAGAAAGTCCTGCCGCATCAGCATCGATTGTATACGTTACTGGCTCGCCCCAGGCAGAAGTATCGTTAGCAGCTCCCAAATCAGCTCCTGTACCCGGAGTAAGTGCATAGTATTTCAGGGTATTCCCTTCAATGACGATTGTGCATTCATTTGCAGGCTTTCCACCGAACAGTGCAGTCTGTACATAATAACCATCGAGCGTTGTGGCATCGACATTGCGGGGTTCTGACCTTACATATGTCGCAATACCTTCGCCTTCATCTATGGAGAAACTGTCAGTACCAATGATTCCCGGTATATCGGCTGGCTGTCCACCCGTTAAGGCTGGATCAATTGAAAGCGTTAATGACGTACCATCTACAGCATATGTTCCATAATATGAACAGAAGCCATTATATGTCAGTGCAGGGAAATCTCCGGTTGGATTTTCAAGCCAGTCATCGATAGCGTCTTCGTAATCATCTACATCAACACCGAACAGCTGGAAACTGTCTCCGTAGAAAACAATCTTATTCAGTATCTGATAGTAAGAATAGGTATCATCAAAATACTCCCTAAATACCCAGTCGCCGTCGAGCGGACCAGCCGTAAACTTTTCGTAGGTAATGGTAACAGGGTCTCCGTTGTCATCTTCGCCAGTGAATGAGAATGAGTTGCCGTCATCTTCCATTACTGCTGCAACTATCGCATAGCCCGCAGAAGCACTGCCATCCGGGAAAATGACTGTCAGGGCATTGTCTGTTACGCTGACTGTACCTGTATCAAATTCCGTTTCATATTCCGGGAACAGATCCGGACCTGCTAAAGTTGGATCTTCACCTCTCATAGCCGCCAGGAAATATGCTGACATCTGGTAATCAACGGTCGTTACATACGACTTGGCTGTTTCGCCTTCAATTACCACTTTCTGCATGACAGTATTGTATGCGGGGACTTCACCCATAAAGCTTGAAGATGCAGGTACTTCCATTGTCCATACCCATGTTCCGTCGAAAGAAACCGGAGGTACTGGAGGTGCCGGCGGATTTTCCGGTGGAGTTTCTGGCGGATTTTCCGGTGGAGTCTCTGGGGGTGTTTCTGGTGGGGTAACTGGCGGGTTTTCAGGAGGTGTTACCGGCGGGTTATTGCCGCCACCACCGCTGCCGGAACCGCTGCCGGAGCCACTGCCCTGGGACGATCCGCCACCGGAACTACCGCCTGAAATCGGGGCACATCCGGCAACCACAACCATGAGGGCAAGCAGAATACAAAGAATGGAAATTAAACGTTTTTTCATTGCAATTTCTCCCTTTAAAAAATATCTATGAAAAGTGTACCCCCCCCCATGCCAATTTGTCAACAAGATTTCTATTTTATTATATTGTATAGTTTTATAACACCCACATCAATTACAGGAAGGCAAATTCTGCATGACCAGAAATGCGCCTTAAAAGCAGGCTCATGCCATAATGGCAAAAGGGGGCGTTACGGGGGATTTCCCCCGTTAGAGGGGGCAGTGAAGAAGACCGGAACGAGCGGGAGCGAGTGAGGACTTCGGAACGAGGGGCAGGCGCCCCTTTTCCCTACTCGATTACAAATGTTCTGCCTTCAAAACTGAATACTGCGTGGGCGAGGTAGCGGCGGACACTTTCAAAAAGGACGTGGCGCTCGACATCTTTTCCCATGGTGATGAACTCCTCGATAGAACGTGTGTCATTTACGCGGATGACGTCCTGGAAGATGATCGGGCCCTGGTCAAGATCTTCTGTGGCGAAGTGGCCGGTCGCACCGATAATCTTGACGCCTTTTTTCCATGCCTGATGGTACGGCTTTGCACCCTTGAAGGCTGGAAGGAAGCCGTGATGTATGTTGATGCAGCGGTTGTTCCATTTTCTGCAGAAATCTCCGCTCATGACCTGCATGTAGCGTGCAAGAACGACGAGGTCAATTTTGTAGTCTTCGAGCAGCGAGTTGAGATCTGCCTCATACTCAGCCTTTCCCTTTGCCGGGTCTACCTGGAAGAACGGGATATGGAATGCAGTTGCAACGTGGGCAAGATCCGGGTGGTTTGAGATGATGACCGGAATCTCGCAGTCAAGCTCACCCGCTTCGTGTTTCAGAAGCAGTTCGTACAGACAGTGGCTCGTCTTAGACACGAGAATTGCGACGCGTTTCTTTTTTGACGTGTCATGAATCTGCCATTTCATCTGATATTTATCTGCAAGGACATTGAATGACTCTGTAAATGTGTCCTGATTGAATGCATCTGTTCCTGAAAACTTGACGCGGATAAAGAACATGCCGATATCTGTGGCGGTATGCTGTGCAAGATTGACGATGTTGCAGCCGTTGTCTGCTATGCTTTCTGTAATTGCAGCGATAATGCCGCTCTGGTCCTGGCAGCTCGCGGTCAGGATAAACTCTTTTTCAGCCATGCAGACACTATAGCAGAAAAGAGGGGCTTGTGGAAGAACAGCGGATGCAGAGGAATGCCAGATGGCAGACGGTCTCTTACGGTGCGGTGTTTATCACGATATTGTTGGTATTGTCGAAAATCTTCCGGATTTCATCCTGAACGCCCACAAAAGCTTCCACAACTGCGGGGTCGAATTTCTTTCCTGCCTGGTCTTTTATGAACTCGACAACTTCGTCGTGCGAGTATGCCATACTGTATGATCGTGCGGTACGGAATGCATCGTAACTGTCAGCAAGCGCCACGATACGGCCCTCCAGCGGAATCGCATCGCCGGAAAGGTGCCGCGGATACCCGTCGCCATCCCACTGTTCGTGGTGCGTGTATGCAATTGATGAGGCCATCTCAAATTCCTGCTTGTTCTTGAGTATCTGCCAGCCGATTGTGGTGTGCAGCATAATGACTTCCCTTTCCTGCGACGAAAGGTTCCTTGGCGCGTGCAGAATTCCGTCTGGAATACCTACCTTGCCGATATCATGCATCGGGGCAAACACGCGGATGTCATTGCAGAACTCTTCAGGCAGCATCAGTTCGCGTGCAATCAGTTCGCTGTACACGCCGATACGTTCCATATGTTCCGCTGACTCATGGTCACGTCGTTCTGCCAGGCTCGTAAGTGACTTGTAGCATGAAAGCCTGACTTTCTTTTCCTTGGCGCGGGCTTTTTCCTCATACTGGATGATGCGCATTGCAGATTTGAGTCTTGCACTCAATTCTGCACTGGCAACAGGCTTTGTCAGATAATCGTCTGCTCCGCGGTCAAGTCCTTCGACAATATCTTCGCTATGGTCATGGGAAGTAAGCAGGATAATATACGTAAAATTTCTGTCGCCTGTACTTTTTATGCGCTCGCACAGTTCAAGACCGGAAATGTCAGGCATGCCCCAGTCCAGAATGGCAAGAGGATATTCATCTTCAAGATAGGCTTCCCACGCCTGAGAGCCATTCTCACAGGCAATTACAGTGTGTCCGTTCTTTTCAAGAAATTTTGACAGATACAGCCGTATGGCGTTATCATCGTCCGCAAGCAAAATCTTCATAGGATAAGTATATAACCGATTTTTTTGCAGGATGTAGGAAAAATAAATGTTTTAACGGAGTAAATTCAGTTCTTCTTGCGTAAGAGAGCGCCACTGACCCGGCGCAAGTGACTCGTCGAGCTGCAGAGCGCCCATGGCAGTTCTTTTCAGGTAAACAACTTCATTGTCTACAGCGGCGAACATACGCTTTACCTGATGGTATTTTCCCTCGTAAATGACAAGGCTTGCGTGTGTCTCATCAACCCAGGAAAGGTCGGCAGGTTGTGCCGTGAAAGCAGATTCCTGCGCGTCAGGAGCACACTCTACCCCGGTTTTGAAAAGCGCACAGATTTCGGCCTGCCGTTCCGGTGTGACGGCATCACGCAGCGTTACACTGTACGTTTTGGAAATATGTGTCTTGGGAGAAGTAAGCCGATGTGTCATTTCGCCGTCTGTAGTAAATAACAGAAGGCCCTCTGTGTCGAGGTCAAGCCGTCCTACGAGATGCAGGCTGCCGTCGAGGAATCCGTGGCGGACAGAATCGTCGAGCAGGTCAAACACC
>JAZUFS010000091.1:0-4458 GCA_045640805.1 Treponemataceae bacterium | reverse complement strand
ACGTTTACAACTGCCTTATCCTGAAGGAGTGTATCAAGACCGAACTGTACGAGAACAGCTGTCTTTCCAAGACCTTCGCGGGATGCGAGAACGCCGATTTCGCCTGCTTTGAGACCGCCGTTGATAGCCTTTTCAAAGCTGCGGACAGGGCTGCGGTTTACAAGATCCTGTTTATCCATCGGTTACTCCTTATTTACCCTGTTCCTTAGCGCGCTGTTCCTTATACTTTGCAATAAGGTCATCAGATACGCTGTTTGGAACCTTTCCGTACTTCTCGAATTCCATTGTGAACTCTGCCTTACCCTGTGTGGATGAGCGGAGGATTGTTGAGAATCCGAACATTTCAGAAAGAGGAACTTCTGCGTTGACAGTTGATGTTCCGTTTTCATCTGTTGAATCGATGATAACACCGCGGCGCTGGTTGATAAGACCGAACATGTTACCCTGGAACTCTGTAGGACCAGCAAGCTGAACCTTCATGATAGGCTCCATGATAACCGGCTTTGCCTTTTCATAACCTTCGCGGAAAGCACCGATAGCTGCAATCTGGAATGCGTTATCGTTTGAGTCAACCGGATGATACTGACCATCATTGATTGTACACTTAACACCAACGACTGGAGCTCCAATCAGAGAACCCTTTTCAAGAGCCTTCTTGAATCCCTTGTCGCAGGATGGGATGTATTCGTTAGGAATTGCACCACCCTTAATGTTATCTACGAACTCGTAATCCTTGTCAGCAAGTGGCTCCATGAAACCTGCTACACGACCGTACTGACCGGAACCACCAGTCTGCTTCTTGTGTGTGTAGTTGAAGTCTGCATGCTGTGTGATTGTCTCGCGGTATGCAACCTGTGGAGCACCTGTTGTAACTTCACAGTTGTACTCGCGGCGCATACGCTCAACGTAAACGTCGAGGTGAAGCTCACCCATACCCTTGATGATTGTTTCGTTAGATTCAGGATCAACGTAGGTCTGGAATGTCGGGTCTTCCTTTGTGAAGCGGTTGAGTGCCTTAGACATCTGGTCTGCAGCTTTCTTATCCTTTGGTGTGATGGAAAGAGAGATAACAGGGTTAGGAACGAACATAGATGTCATTGCGTAGTTTGTACCCGGTGTACAGAATGTATCACCTGATGCACAGTCAACACCGAACAGTGCGACGATATCGCCTGGAACACCTTCGTTGATATCCTGCATTTCCTTTGAGTTCATGCGGACAAGACGACCAACCTTGAACTTCTTTCTTGAACGTGTGTTGTACAGTTCTTCACCCTTCTTGATGCATCCCTGATAAACACGTGTGTATGTGAGCTGACCGTACTGACCGTCATCAAGCTTGAAGCCGAGTGCAACACAAGGCTTGTTGTCTACTGATTCAAGTTCTACTTCAGCTTCGTTGTTGTCGAGGTCGAGAGCAACGTTCTTTACTTCTGGAGGAGATGGCAGGTAGCGTGTAACTGCATCGAGCAGTGGCTGGATACCCTTGTTTACGTGAGCTGAACCGCAGAATACACCGACGAACTGCTCTGCAAGTGTTCCCTTGCGGATAGCTGCGTGGATCTTATCTTCTGCAACGTTCTCGTAACCGTTCTCCATGATTTCTTCCATGAGGTCATCGTCGAACATTGAAACAGCGTCGAGGAGTTCTTCACGGAACTTTTCTGCATCAGCCTTCATGTGTGCAGGAATTTCTGCATAGCGGATATCCTCACCATTAGGACCGTCGAAGTAGATAGCCTTCATTGAAACGAGGTCTACAACACCTTCGAGCTTGTCTTCAAGACCGATTGGGAGCTCCATCATGTGTGAGTTAAGACCGAGCTTCTCGCTAACCTGTCTGCAGACGCGGATAGGATTTGCACCCTGGCGGTCGCACTTGTTGACGAATGCAATGCGAGGTACATGATAGCGCTTGAGCTGGCGGTCAACAGTGATTGACTGTGACTGAACACCGGCGACAGCGCAGAGAATCATGATAGCGCCGTCGAGAACGCGGAGTGAGCGCTCAACTTCAACTGTGAAGTCAACGTGACCGGGTGTGTCGATGAGGTTGATTGTGTAACCCTTCCATTCTACCTGGGTTGCTGCTGACTGGATGGTGATACCTCTTTCCTTTTCCAGTTCCATGTTATCCATAACAGCACCAACACCATCTTTACCACGAACTTCGTGAATAGCGTGAATCTTGTTACAGTAGAACAGGATACGTTCAGAAGTGGTTGTCTTACCGGAGTCAATGTGGGCGCTGATACCGATATTTCTCATTTTAGAAATATCAATGCTCATATTGTTTTACCTCTCAAATATGGGTTTTGCAAAAAAATGCAATGATTACAAGAGTAAATCAGATTTTGTTACTATATCGTAAATAAAGAAGTTATTCAAGTGACTGCAGATACATGCAATCACTTGAAATACTTAGAAAAGAAGCGCTATTGAGTATACGAGGAATGCGAAAATCCAGGCGGTGCAACACTGATAGACAGCAGAGCCGATGGCATGTTTTGTACCGATTTCCTTCCTGATTACGGCGAATGTTGCGACGCATGGCATATAGAGCAGGACGAACGTCAGGAACGCAAGGGCAGCGGCAGGAGTAAGCATGGATGTAATTGCTGCCGTAAGGCCTGCATCGGTGCCGCCACCTGCGAGGACGGCAAGTGTGCTGACGACGGCTTCCTTTGCGGTAAGGCCTGTAATGAGCGCCGTTGAGATACGCCAGTCACCGAAACCGAGCGGTCTGAAGATCGGAGCAATGAGAGAACCGATTGCAGACAGGATGCTCGTGGAAGAATCTGCGACGAGATTCAGCTTAAGGTCAAAGTGCTGCAGGAACCAGATGATGACGGTCGCCGTAAAGATGACGGTGAACGCTTTGTGCAGGAAGTCCTTTGCCTTGTCCCAGATGCTCAAGCCCATGTTCTTGATGCTCGGCAGACGGTAAGCAGGCAGTTCAAGCACGAACGGGACAGGCTTTCCCTTGAAGGCAGTGCCCTTCAGCAGCAGTGCCGACAGAATGGCGATGATGAAGCCGCCTATGTACAGACCTATCATGACGAGTGCTGCATGCTCAGGGAAGAATGCGGCGGTCAGAAGGGAATAAACAGGAAGTTTTGCACTGCAGCTCATGAACGGAATGATGAAGATCGTCATCTTCTTGTCACGGCGACTTGAAAGCGTTCGGGTGCTCATGACGGCAGGAACAGAGCAGCCGAAACCGATGAGCATTGGCACAAACGATTTACCCGAAAGGCCTATCTTGCGGAGGGCAGTATCCATGACGAAGGCGACGCGGGCCATATAGCCGGTATCTTCAAGCAATGCAAGGAAGAAGAACAGCACGAGGATTGTCGGCATGAACGACAGGACACTGGAAACGCCCGTACACACGCCGTCTATGATGAGCGACTTGGCCACCGGTGAAAGCTGATACGCAGTAAGGCCACTGTCTATGAGACCGGTAAGTGAAGCAAGGGCACTGCCGAAAGCGTCGCTAAGGAATTTGCCGATGACGCCGAACGTAAGCCAGAAGATAAGTGCCATGATGCACAGGAATATCGGGATGGCGGTGTATTTACCGGTCAGAACTTTATCAATCCGGTAGGAACGCATCTGTGCAGGAGTCTCACCTACGCGGTGCACGCACCCGGATGTGACTTTCTCGATGTACGAGTAGCGCATGTCAGCAATTGCCGCCGCACGGTCTGTTCCGGCATCGCGTTCCATCTCAGTCGTAATGTGCCCCAGAATATCAGTCTCGTTCTCGTTGAGGCCGATTGCCTCGAGCATGAGCCTGTCGTCTTCAATAAGTTTTGTCGCGGCGTAACGGATTGGCAGGGAACGCGCCTCGCAGTGGTCGGCAATAAGATGCGCCATTGAGTGGATTGCCTGATGAACGGGGCCGACGTCACAGAAGTCGACTTTTGACGGCTTCTTCTTGTTTACGGCAACACTGACAAGGCGGTTAACCAGTTCCTCGATACCGTCTGCTTTCACGGCAGAAACAGGAACTGCATCAAGCTGCAGGTTTTCACTCAGTTTGTTGATGTCAATTGAGTTGCCCGCGGCAAGAACCTCATCCATCATGTTGAGTGCAAGGACCATAGGGACCTGCAGTTCCTCAAGCTGGAGCGTCAGATACAGGTTGCGCTCAATGTTGGTTGCATCAAGTATGTTCAGGATTGCATCAGGCTTTTCGTTGATGATGAAATCGCGCGTGACAATTTCTTCGGGAGTGTATGGGGAAAGCGAATAAACGCCGGGAAGGTCGAAAACCTCGATTTCAAGGTTCTTTACGGGAACGTCATCCGTGTGGATGAGCGAAGGCTTTATGAAGCCGCTTTTACGCTCAACGGTGACGCCGGGGAAGTTGCCGACATGCTGGATGCTGCCAGTCAGCTGGTTGAACAGGGTTGTCTTGCCGCAGTTCTGGTTTCCGACAAGGGCAATGGTAAG
>JAZUFS010000090.1:0-1591 GCA_045640805.1 Treponemataceae bacterium | reverse complement strand
AAACCCCCGCAACGCAGCTTTTTAAGCAGGCGCGCCAGAAAGCACAGCATCTTGTTAAACTACAGGTTTACGCTCCGTTAATTGACATTTTTTCATTTTCCCTTAAGAATGGACAAACCACTATGAAGCGAATTACATTTGGTTATTATTTAAAGAAATACGCTCCTCATTACATCATCTCGGTACTGGTACTGGCGCTCTCAACACTGCTTGATCTTCTGACACCGCTCATCACCGAGCACATTGTCGATGATGTCATTGTAGGCGGCCGCATTGACATGCTTCTGAAACTGCTTTCAGGCATTGCAGCCATGGGAATCGGACGCTGTATATTCCAGTACACCAAGGAATTCCTGAACGACTACGCCGGATCCCGTATCGGAAAGGAAATACGCGACACGACATTCCAGAAAATTCAGTCGCTTGCAGCAGACTTTTTTGACAGGAACAACACCGGCGAGCTCATGGCCCGCGTCAGGGATGACACCACGCGCGTTCAGGACATCTTCCAGTACGTCGGCATTCTGATTGTAGAGGTCGCCATCCGCACGGCACTCGCTCTGTTCTTCATGTTCCGCCTTAACTGGCAGCTGTCAATCATTCCGACAATCGCCATGGCAGGCGCGCTCGTCATTGCACTGACAATGGAAAAGAAGCTCGACACCCTGTTCGAAGAGCTTTCGGAAGAAAACTCTGTGCTGAACAATGTCGCCCAGGAAAACATCGCGGGCATCCGCACGGTAAAGGCCTTTGCGCGTGAGCCGTTTGAAATCCTCAAATTCCGTAAGCACAACAGACGCTACTATGACCTGAACGTCAACCTGTCTGAAGTGTTCGTAAAATACAACCCGCTGCTGCAGCTCATCACGTACCTGCTGCCGGCGACCATGCTGCTTACAGGCGGTGCGCTCGCCATTCAGGGCCGCATAACCGTCGGCGTACTTACAGCGTTCGTCCAGTATTCGACGAACATCGTCTGGCCAATGGAAATGCTCGGATGGCTTGCAAACGCCTTTGCTTCCGGTACCGCGTCCATGAAGCGCATCAACAAAATCATGGATGAGCTTCCGACCATCAAGGATGAAGATAAGCCGGCGGTGCTGGCGAAAATCAGGGGCGACATCACGTTCGACCACGTTTCATACAAAACTGAAAGCGGCAAGGATGTGCTGAAAGACATCAACTTCACGATTCCGGCTGGAAAAACGCTCGGCATCATGGGTGCGACGGGCTCAGGAAAGACGACGATCATCAACCTGTTGAAGCGCATTTACGACGTCACCGACGGCACCATCCGCCTTGACGGAACTGACATAAAGACGATGAGCCTTGAACAGCTCAGGACAAGCATAGCGAGCGTCGTACAGGACATCTTCCTGTTCTCTGACTCAATCAGCGACAACGTAAAGCTCGGCCAGAAACACCTGCTTTCAGATGAAGCCGTCGCGCGTGCCCTTAAGGAAGCCTGTGCGGATGATTTCGTCACCGGCATGAAGGAAGGCGCTGATACCATCATCGGTGAACGCGGCGTCGGTCTTTCTGGCGGACAGAAGCAGAGAAGTCGGAGGCCAAGCGGTCTTAGGAAGACAAT
>JAZUFS010000089.1:0-8943 GCA_045640805.1 Treponemataceae bacterium | reverse complement strand
CCTACCTTGACAGTAACTGATGTGACACCGTTTGTATCAGAAGCAGTTCCTGCCAGCTTGATGGAGTTATTCTTTGTGTAATTTGTCTTTGTAAGATCAGACAGTTCCTTGCCGTCTGCCTTTGTAACAGCAAGTTCCGGGGTATTCAGATCAATGTCGAACTTGCGGACTGCGCGGTCTTCAACTGCTGTACGGTTACCGGCATTGTCTTCTGCAAGTACATGCAGGTACCAGGTGCCTTCAGAAAGTTTTCCAGCCGGAGAAGCTGCTGTTCCTGAAATCAGTTCCTGAGAGATTGTCCAGTTTTCGTCAGTTACAGCAAGTTCTGTCCATGCTGCAGGTGCATCACCTGAAGCAGTGAACGCGTACAGAATCTTGGCAAGTCCTGAACCGTCTGTATTGTCTGCAGCAGTTCCGGTGAAGCGGTAAGAATCGCCGAACAGTGCATTTGCTCCAGTTCTGTCTGCAGCCGGTGTTGAAATGGCTGCTGTCGGAGCTGTCGTGTCCTTGCGGATCTTATGTGTTATCTCAGATGCGGCACGACCGCGATCATCAGTTTCGTTGATGATGATTGTGTAGAAGCCGTCTGTTTCATATGCTGTGTTGCCGAACGGTACGGTTACCGTCCACTTCTTGCCTGTTGCATCAACTACAGGGTCAAGAATGTCCAGAGCAGGGGATGCCATAACATTGCCGGCAGTGTCCTTTACTGTAATGACAGGAGCTGTCGGGTTCGTATCTGCAATGTGAACGATGAACTTAACGTCACTTGCACCGGCGTCTTTTGGTGCTGCAGGAGCATCTGTCTGTCCCTGGGCAGGAACACCGGAAATTGAGATGACCGGCTTTGTTGCATCGACAGTAACGGCAACTGCAGTTTCATACACGGCTCTGTTGCCGACCTTATCTTTTGCGGCGACAAAGATGTACTGCCTGCCTTCTGCCTTTCCGGTAAAGTCTGCGTTTCCAGACCAGCTGTCACTGCCTGTAAGTGCGAGCGACGTCCAGTTGCCTTCAGTTGAGGCCGTAAACTCTGGAGCAGCAGGTGTGGTGCTCTGTGTTGCCGGTGTCACAATCTGATAGTAAACAGCAGTTAATCCTGTGCCTGCATCAGTTGCAGTAACGGTCAACGGCTTGTAAACACTTACATCCTGGAAGACTTTGTCTGCGGCAACTCCGCCACCTGCAGTTGTTGCTGCTGCGGTAATTGACGGTGGCGTCCTGTCTACAGTGACAGTGCGTGTCTCGGTAACTGTCTTTCCGGCAACATCCTTTGCCGTAATGGTATATGTCTTTGTTCCGTCAGCAACGTGGGTATATCCGGTTGTACCGTCAACATCGAAGTTCATGTACCAGTTCCACTTAGACTCATCGTCACCAGGGTCTGCCGTCTTCTTTACGAGATTGATGGTTGCACCGGTTCCAGTGCTTGTCCAGGTGTTTGTTCCGTCTGTAATGGTAATGCTGTCAAGCTCGTTTGTATCCCAGGCAGTACCGCCAATCTTGAAATTGTCACGTGTAGTCAGTCCGCTTGTAGAAACACTTAAGACGTGAAGTTCAGGCGGATTCAGGTCTTTGTAGAACGTTCTGGTTGCTGTTGCTTCCCAATCAAGCTCATCCTTAATGGAGATGGTCAGGTCAAGCTTACCTTCTGAGCCGGTTTCTCCAAGCTGAACGTTCTCAGCCTTCCAGGATGCACCTGCAATCGTCAGAGGACCAGATGCGACCGTCTCGCTACCCTTCTTGATGATGTACTTAGCCTTTGCGTTTGCGTATGTTGCCCCAGCCGGATTTGCTGCAACGCCGGAACCGACATCGGCAACCGTTCCTGAAAGCGTGTATGTGTTGCTGGAAGTAATTTCATCAGCAACAGGCATGGTAATCGTCACGGATGGCGCTGTCGTATCAAAGTAGAACGGAACTGTCTTTACGGCAGATTTACCGACAGCATCAACTGCGGTAACCGTAACCGTATGCAGAATATCCTTATTGGCATCATTTCTTGTGTATTCATACGTCCAGCTTCCATCTGCACCGACCTGTACAGTTACCGGATTTTCAGAATCAATCTGGAGCGTTACATATTTCTGATTGCTTCCATTGAGCGTAATGCCGTTTGTATCTGTGGCCGTACCCTCAAGCTTAAGTTTATTTGCCTTTGAATAGTATGTCTTTGTCAGATCTGACAGGGCGTTACCGTCTGCTTTCGTAATGTCCAGAGACGGCGGATTCATATCTATGTCGAATGAGCGGATGGCACGGTCTGCAACGGTAACACGGTTACCTGCCTTATCCTCTGCAATTACGTGCAGATACCAGGTGCCTTCGTACAGATTGCCTGTAGCAGCGGCAGTCTTACCTTCATTAAGGCTTCTGGTAATTGACCATGAGCCGTCTGTCATTGCAAGCTCAGTCCAGATTGCCGGTGCATCTGCTGTCTCTGTAAAGGCGTACAGAATCTTGGCAAGTCCTGAACCGCCATCATTATCAGTTGCAGTTCCCTGGAACAGATACGATGAGCCGAACAGTGCATTAATGCCTGTCTTACCTTCTACAGGAGAAACTATTGAGACCGTCGGAGCAGTTGTATCCCTGCGGATTGTGTGTGTCTTTTCGTCAGCTGTACGGCCGTTTGCGTCAGTTTCGTTGACGACGACGGTGTACACGCCATCAGCATTATAGGCAGCGTTACCAAACGGTACAGTGACCGTCCACTTCTTGCCGCCTGTTACTGCTGTCGGGCTGGAAATGCTGAGTGCAGGAGATGCCAGTGCACTTCCGCCGGCAGAACCGTCATCCTTTGGCTTCAGAACTGTAATGACCGGCGTATTTGGATTTGTATCTTCTACGACGACGGTAAGCGTTACATCGCCATTCTTAGCGTCTGAAGCACCGGAAACTGTCGTGACCGGCTTCTTTGCATCGACAGTGACTGCAGTTGCCGTGTCATACATTGCCCTGTTGCCGGAACCTGCATTGTCCTTAGCTGCTGCGTAAATGCTGTAATTGCCTTCAGCCATTCCTGAGAAGTCAACGTTTGCCGTCCAGGTACTGCTTGAACCGCTGTTACTGCTGAGTGCAAGTGCTGTCCAGCCGTCTTCGTCCGTAAATGAAGGAACTGCTGAACCTGCAGTAACTACCTTGTAATAAACGCCCGCAAGACCTGAACCTTCGTCTTTTGCAACGACCGTAATCTTCTTGTATGCACTTACATCAAGGTACACCATGCCGGCAGGAATTTCTGCCGAACTTGCCGGTGTTACTGAAATAATTTCAGGCACGGAGGTATCCACCGTGACGGTGCGGGTTTGGGTAATTGTTTTGCCCGCAACATCCTTTGCCGTAATGGTGAAGGTTGTCGTGCCGTCATCGATGTGGAAATCGCCGCTTGTACTACTGCCAACAACGAAATTGATGTGCCAGTTCCTGCTATCCGCTGCACCCGGTGCTGTCCGGTCCTTACTATCAAGGGTTACAGTGGCGGGGGAAACACCGCTGCTCCATGTATGTGTTCCGTCAGTAACGGTAATGCAGTCAATATCATTTGAGTCCCAGGCATATCCTTCAAGCGTGAAGTTTGCGTTTGTAGTGAGTCCGCTTGCAGATATGTTGATGTTTTCAAGAACAGGATCGGCCTTGTCGTAATAGAACGGCTTTGTAAGTTCATTTGCATGGCCAAGCTTATCCTGAATGGTGACCTTGAGTGTAAGGGAACCTTCTGCCTTGCCCGTAAAGTCAACCGTCTGGTTCCATGAAGCTCCCGGTACGTTCAGTGCACCGGATGCAACTGTGTGGCTCTCTGTGTCGGTAATAAGGTATGTAGCATTGGCAGTATCAACACCAATACCGCTGTCTTCTGCAGTTCCAGATATGGTGTACTTGTTCTGGTCATTAACGACGATTGCTTCATTGTCGTTGACCGGCTTTGTAATTGTTACTTCAGGGCCGATTGTATCAAACCAGAATGATACGCTTGCAGTTGACGTCTTATCAGCAGCATCTGTTACCGTAACAGTTGCTGTCAGGAGCTGATCCTTGTTGGCGTCGGTCCTGCTGTATTCATACGTCCAGTCGCCGTTAGTGGTGCCGAGGTCGTAGTCTGTACCGCTAATCGTAATCTTTCTGGACTTGATGCCGTTTGTATCTGATCCCGTACCAGTGAACTTAATCTTGTTACTGCCGGTGTACTGTGTCTTTGAAAGGTCTGTTACGGCTGTGTCATCAATCTTGGTGACAATAGCTGTCGGGTTGCTCATATCAATGTCGAATGAGCGGATTGCGCGGTCTGCAACTGTAACACGGTTACCTGCCTTATCCTCTGCAATTACGTGCAGGTACCAGGTACCCTCGTACAGATTGCCTGTAGCAGTGGCAGTCTTACCTTCATTAAGGCTTCTGGTAATTGTCCATGAGCCGTCTGTCATTGCAAGTTCTGTCCAGCTTGCCGGTGCATCTGCTGTCTCTGTAAAGGCGTACAGAATCTTGGCAAGTCCTGAACCGCCATCATTATCAGTTGCAGTTCCCTGGAAAAGATATGATGAGCCGAACAGTGCATTAATGCCTGTCTTGCCTGCAACAGGAGAAACTATTGAGACTGCAGGAGGTGTCGTATCCCTGCAGATTGTATGTGTTACCGGAGTTGATGTGCGTGCGTTCGCATCCTTACCGGTCAGCGTGACGGTGTAAAGACCGTCTGCATATTCAGAGACAGGAATTGTGACCGGCCATTCCTTATATCCTGTTCCGGTCACCGCAGTTCCAATTGATGGTGCAGTTGCTGTCTTGCCTGTACCTGCCACTTCAACAACTACAGAGTCAGCATTTGTATCTGTGACACGTACAGTAAGCGTTACGTCATTGTTACCAGCAGCCGTAGCGCCGGAAACGACCGTAACGACAGGCTTCTGTGCGTCGAGTGTGACAGAAGTTACAGTGCCATACAGCGTCCTGTTGCCGGCGACGTCTTTTGCGGCAGCGTAAATCTTGTATTCGCCTTCTGCCTTGCTTGTGAAGTCAATATTTGCAGTCCAATCGTTGCCAGTGCCAAGTGACAGTGATGTCCATCCGGTATCACTTGTGAATGTTGGCGCATTTTCGCCTGCACCCAATACCTGATAGTAAACGCCTGAAAGACCGGTTCCAATATCGGCAGCGTTTACAGTGACTCTGTCGTACTTGCTCTCATCAAGGCTGACGAGCGTATTCTGCAGTGTAACACCACTGATAGTCGGAGCAGAAGTATCTACAGTGACAGTGCGTGTCTCAGTAACTGTCTTGCCGGCAACATCTTTTGCCGTAATAATGAACGTCTGGGTACCGTCGTCAAAGTGGATGCTGCTCGTACGGCCATCTGTCGTGAATGGCAGGTTCCAGGTACATGACTTTGTCTGTCCGCCGCCAGTCGTGCAGTTACTCCATGTTATATCGCCAGACGTACCATCGCCTGTCCATGTCTGTGTGCCTGCTGTAATGGTGATTGAAGCAAGACCGTTCGTGTCGGCGGCAGTTCCTGTAAGCGTAAAGTCGTTGTTTGTAGTAAAGCCGCTTGCCGGGATGCCTGCATCAACAGTAAGTGTCGGCGGCGTACTGTCGCGTGAGAAGGTGACAGACTTAACATCTGACTTATTGCCAAGTTTATCGACAGCGTACATCTTGAGTGTCTTGACGCCTTCGACGTTGAAATTGAACTGCTCTGTCCATGAATTGCCGGTCGGCGTAATTGGTGATGAAGAAGAAGTCGGGTCAGTACCGTCCAGTGTATAGAAAATCTTTTCTACACCGGAACCAGAGTCAGACACCGTACCGCTCATGGCAATATCTGCATTGGTAAATGATTCGTTTGTACCCGGATGATCAATATTGAGGACTGGGGCCGTTCTGTCATAACGGAAACTCTTTGTAACTGTCGTTGATTTACCAGGATTTCCTGCATAATCAGTAACCGTCAGGGTAAATGTGTAGAAGCCTTCTGTAAGGCTGCCCTCTGGGTCGTATGTCCACTTACCTGTCACATTGTTATCAGTTCCCTTTGTCCAATGTGAATCTGAGTCAAATAATGTAACCGGAGAACCACCGTCTTTTGTATATGTCAGAACAGCAGTCTTTGCCTCACGGCCAGCTGTTTCCTGTGCATCATTTGCAATACCGCTCAATGTGAAATTGCCATTCTTCGTCATGAGGGTATCGCCAATCGTTACTGTGTCAGTTGCATTGATGACAATCGTGCCCTGAGGATTTGCCTTATCTATGCTGAACGTGATGTCACCTGTTGCTGGTACACGTCCAATGTTTCCAGCGTTATCAATTGCCCGGACACGAATTGTCTGTGTGTCTTCGGACTGCAGATTGCCCAGATTGATTGACCATGCACCCGCTGAGTTTGTTGCATCATGCCAGCTGGCATCTGTTGTCTGGTCTCCTGCCTGGGAGTACTGTACCTTATAGACACCACTCAGTGAATCAATTGCCGTTCCTGAAATCGGAGTATTCATGCTGTCAAATACCTGATTGTTTGTCAGATTAGCAATCGTTACTGTCGGGGCAGTTCTGTCTATGGTGAACGTCTTTTGGACAACATCACTTGTGCGTCCGGCCTTGTCCTTTACGCTGAAAGCAAGTGTGTGGGTTCCTTCTGTCCATGATGCAGCCGGAATGACTGCACTGCCCGGGAATGTCCAGTCAGCCTTGCTTGAACTGGTGAATGAACCGGATGAAAGGTTCTTTACCTCAAGGACCGTATCGCCATCAAATGAAACGTATACTTTCTCAAGATTTCCAGATGAGTCCCATGCCTTACCGCTGATTGTCATGCCGTCAACATTCTGGCGGACAATTTCAGTTGGCCATGTTACAGTAATTTCCGGCTTTGCATTGTCAATGAAGAACGGAACTGCTTTCACCACAGACTCGTATCCGGCAGCATCTTTCGTGAAGACATATGCCGTGTAATTCTGTTCTGGGTAGCCAGTCAGTTTTGGTGGCAGATTGAACACTGTCGGCGTACTGAACTTGTACCACTTGCCCAAAACCGGAACGTCATTATCGCCAAGAACGGCTGCATTTGCAACGCCATTAGCGCCGGTGTCAGCAGCTGAGTGTGTATTTCCTGCAATATCAAGGCACCAGTATGTTGTTGCGACACCGCTGCCCGTATCAGCTGCGTTACCCTGGAATGTAAAGCCCGTACCATCCTGAGCAACTGTAATGCAGCTGTTGGCTGCAGGTGAAGTCAGGCTTATCTGAGGAACAGTCGTATCGACAGTGACTACACGGGTAATCATTGTCAGTGCGTCACTTATCGTACCTGAAATACTGAACGTGTATGTATCATCTGAAAGCTGTCCCGCGCCAGTACCGATTGAAAGCGGTAAAGACCACGCGCCGGTAGTGCCGTCGTAGGTAATGCCATTATCGGTTGTGTAAACGGCGACAGTGTCACCGGCTGAGTTTTTGCACGTTACTGAGAATGCACCGGTCGCCAGTGTTGGCATGACCGTTCCGTTTGAACGCAGGAACCGGCCGCTCAATCCTGTAACTGAGCCAGGTCTATTGCTTACAATTCCCTGTGCAAACGACGTTGTGGGCTGACTGCCTGTATATATAGAAGATTCTTCTACTTTTGGAGCATCTGAATTGACCATGAAGCCTTTTTCACTGCCGATACTGCTTTCCTGCCCGTTGCTTCCGATTGAAGCTCCAGAGTTTGTATGACACAGAAGGCAGACTTCATACGTACCTTCCTGAAGAGTTGCACCATCAATCTTCGGATTGATTGAAACGTTTACAGATTCTCCAATCTTCTGCTTTGTAACTGAATCCTGTGTAACCCATTCGCCTGCTGTACTGCCGTTAATCGTCCTGATGTACACAGTGATTGAATCAAGCAGGATGGCACTGTTATCCGTTGGAGGCTGAATTGTCGCGAAAATAGCTGAGCCGACACCAATAACGCTTGTTGAAGCATCGTCACTCAGGTTTGTCCAGAGGATGGCTGCAGATGCCTGTGTCGTGTAGGTGAAATCAGGATATCCCTTGCTGGCTGTACGAGAGGCAATTGCTTCTGCACCTGTTCCAATGCGGACAGTCTGCAGGTTTGTTGCGGTAACACGTGCAGAAAGACCAGAAGTTTCACCCTTATCAAGACGGCTTATTTCCTCAATGGTCGGTACAGGATTTGCTCCATCCGGCAGACCAAGAATATCCGCCTTGTGATAGAACGTATTGTTGTTGTTTCCTGCCTTATCTGTTGCTACTGCATAGAAATAGTAGATTCCATCATCATCAAGCGCGGTAAGATCCTCGCTTGAGAATAATGCCGTCCACGACGTTTTACCGCCTGCAAGTTTCGGGCCGGCGACAACATTACCTGAAGAATTACACAGGTATACGTTCACCGCATCAATTTCAGAGACATCGAACGCCTCGCCCTCAATTCTTATCTGATTACAGAATTGAGTTCTGTTGTTTTCGCCGTACAGACTTGGGGAAGTAATCAATACGGTTGGCGCTGTGTTGTCAATGGAGAATGAGCGTGTTGCTGTTGAAGTTTTATTTGTGTTATCTGTTGCTGTAGCTATAATTTCATAACTTGAATCTGAAAGGCCCTTCGCCACGTCTTTTGTAGCGACGGTGACAGACCACGCATTGTTCTTTGCGTCTACGACAGCCTCATATTTCTTGGCTGGAAGTGTCGGATCAGATGTACTGGTAAAAGTGACTACTACTGATTTAACAGCCAGATCATCGGTGACAGTACCAGTTATCGTGATGTCTTCATTTAAAATGCTGTCAGCATCTGGCGTAGTAATAGAAATGACAGGTTTCTGCGTATCGACGGCAGAACCGAGACCTATCTCACGCGGACAGGCTGTGAAAAGAAAAACCCCCGCTATGAGCATGGCGGTGCCTGAGACTCTGCGGGCTATATTCTTCTTCATACTCATA